>CAMRDM010000027.1 GCA_947041225.1 uncultured Deferribacteraceae bacterium
TTGATAATATCCGTTGTGCAAGTTGCATATGGTTAATTGAAAGATCGTTACTTGATGATGGTCGTATAAAATCTATCAGAATAAATTATTCAAACCATAAAGCTAAAATCCGTTTTTCACCGTTAGATATATCTATAGATGATATGTTGGAAATTATCACATCACTAGGATACTGCCCACTTCCGATCACCGATATATTATCGAATGCTGATAAGGAACGTAAAGATTACTTCTATCGATTTATCACATCATTATTTTTAACAATGCAATTAATGTTATATTCAGGTGCATTATATACAGGATACTTTCAAGGTATTGAGGATCATTTAAGATCATTTTTTGAGTACGTTTCGTTTCTTTTAGCTACTCCAGTAATGCTATATTGTGCATATCCGTTTTTCAAAAATTCCATTAAAGCAGCACGACATCGGCATTGGACGATGGATACTCTTGTTGCAATAGGATCAGGTACTGCGTATTTATATAGTGTTGTGGCTATTTTTACTGAACACGAGAGTTATTTTGATACAGCAGCTACGATTATAACATTGATACTGCTTGGACGATTTATCGAAGCTGGTGCTAAACAACGTGGTGGAGATGCTGTATCTAAGTTGTTGAATATGCGTCCACTCACTGTTAAAAAAGTATTAGATATCAAAGATTTAGATAATGTTATTTTAATCAACATTGAAGAGATGCAAATAGGTGAACTGTTTTTAATTGAAGAGGGATCATCTGTTGCACTTGATGGAAAAATTGTATACGGTGAATCAGATATAAATGAGTCTATGTTGACTGGCGAACCTTTACCTGTATCAAAAAGTAAAGGTGATGAAGTCTATTCAGGAAGTTTAAATTTATCGGGTAAATTAGTTGCAACGGCTATTAGGATTGGTGAGGATACTTTTTTATCAAAGATCGCAGCAGCAGTTGATGACGCAGAGAGTAGCAAAGCAGATATCCAAAACTTTGCTGATAAATTTATATCATATTTTGTACCGATGATGTTGTTAGTATCTATATTCACTTTTATCGGTTGGAGTGTTTTTTCTGATAACGAGTTATCATCTAATATTATGCGTGCAGTATCTGTAATAGTTGTGGCGTGTCCTTGTGCGATGGGACTTGCAACTCCGTTAGCGATTATAAATTCTGCATCAAAACTTATGAACATCGGCATACTGTTTAAGAACGGACAGGCGATTGAACGCATGGCGTTGGTGAACGATATCTACCTTGATAAGACTGGAACGATTACTGAAAGTTGTATGAAAGTTGTTGATTACGAGATGCTTGATGAGTACAAAAACTCACTTAATATGATAGGTAAGATAACATATAATTCTATGCATCCAGCGTCGAAATCTATATCTAACTTTATATTTAAAGATAGCGAGTATATTGATGTTGATAGTAGTTTTGAGTCTACAGAGTACCCCGGTAAAGGTATTGAGGCAAAAGTTAATGGTGTACAATATTTAATCGGCAATCATAAGTTAATGAAAGATTTTAAGGTTGAGTACAATTCTGTTATTAATAGTAAAATGGAGTCATATATTTTAACTGGTAAAACGGTTGTGCTTATGGCGATTGATAATAAATTGTTCGCTGTATTTGCGATAACCGATACCATTAGAAGTGAAGCAAAAATGTTTGTAGATCAGTTGATTGATGATGGTAATAAGGTTACATTATTAACAGGTGATAATCATTCATCGGCAAAATATATGTTACTTAGTAACGATATACAAATAGATATTGTATCTGATATATCTCCGTTTGATAAATCAGATATTATTGATAGATCTAAGGATATCAATAAGACGTGTATGATCGGAGATGGAGTGAATGATGCTGTTGCGTTAACTAAAGCATCGGTTGGTATATCTATGCGAAATTCTACAGATATTTCTATGGAGTCTGCATCAGCAATACTGCTTAGAAACGATCTTACAATTATTAATAAAGCACAAAGAATATGTAAGAAAAGTTTACGTATAATGAAAGAGAATCTTTTCTGGTCGTTCTCATATAACCTTGTAGCGATCCCACTTGCAGTTGCTGGTTATATTCATCCTGTGATGAGTGCAGCGTTCATGAGTTTTTCATCGTTAATGGTTATACTTAATTCATCAAGATTAAGAAAATAAAACTGGTTAAAAAATCAATTATTTATTAAACTACTTACTCAAGAGAATACAAATCAATTAAATCAATTTAAGGTTTTTATGTTAAGCTATTATATGTGCGATATAAATAAAAAATAGTAGAGAGATTATGAAAGCAAAAGTTATTAAAAATATCAGAGTAAACGATAAGTATGGTTATATGATTATCGAGTCAAAAGAGTTATCATCGAGCAGTGAAGCTGGCAAGTTTTTTATGCTATCTCCTAGGATAAATAATATCACTAACTCTGATCCATTAATTAATAGAGCGTTTGCTATAGCTGATGTTTTTCATAACGATACAATTTTATTTATATATCAAATCGTAGGTAGGGTAACTACAATATTAACGACTGTTAAAGAGGGTGATGAGCTTAATGTTGTTGGTGCGTTAGGTACAAAGTTTACAATATGTGAGAGTAAAAATGTAGCCTTAGTAGCAGGTGGAGTAGGTATAGCTCCGATGATTATTTTAGGTAAAAAACTAAGATCACAAGGTAATAAAGTTACACTCTTTTACGGTGGTGGTTCAAGTAAGGATATCTTGCCTTTAGATATTTTATCAGGATCGTACGATAATATTGAGATATCAACAGATGATGGATCGGTAGGTTGTAAAGGTTTAGTAACGAAGCTATTATTAGCAAGTAATGAGAAGTTTGATCATATATATACATGTGGTTCAACAGGTATGTTATCAGCTGTTGTAAAAACTGTTTTATCGATTGATGATGGGATAGATATAGAGGTATCAATGGAAGCAAAAATGGGTTGTGGAATAGGTGCTTGTTTAGGTTGCCTTATTCCAACGATAGATAAAAATGGTACGATAGCTAATAGACGTTGTTGTGTTGAAGGCCCTATTTTTGATGGTAAAACGATTTTGTTTGAAAGGTTGGTATAGATGGCTAATAGTAATAATAGTAACAATGTGAAAAATATTTTAGAGAAAGTTATTTGTGGTATAAAATTTAAAAACCCTATAATTACTGCATCAGGAACGTTCGGATACGGATTAGAGTTTATCCGTTTTATAGATTTAAATTTATTAGGTGGAATAGCTATTAAAGGGATATCCCTTGAACCAGTTGAAGGCAATCCAATGCCTAGAATAGTTGAAACTTCATCTGGATTATTAAATGCGATCGGTTTACAAAATGTTGGTGTAAAGGCATTTGTGGCAGAAAAATTACCGATATTAAAAAGTTTCGACACAAATATAATAGTAAATTTTTGGGGAAAGAGTATTGATGAATATCTTAAAGTTGCAGAGATTTTAGATAATACAGATGGTGTTGATATGCTTGAGATGAATATATCTTGTCCAAATATTAAAGATGGCGGAATATCGTTTTCATCATCACCACTTGCCACAAGTGAGATTGTAAGTAAGGTTAGAAAAGTTGTTCGCAATAAACCGTTGATAGTTAAGTTATCACCTAATGTTACAGATATAAAAGAGTATCTAAAAGTTGTTGAAGTTGAAGGTGCAGATTCTGTATCGTTGATAAACACATTGATAGGTATGGCGATTGATATCCATAACTTTAAACCTGTGCTTGCAAATAAAACGGGTGGATTATCAGGTCCTGCAATAAAGCCTATCGCACTGCGAATGGTTTATGAAGCGTTTAGTACAGTTAAAATTCCGATCATAGGTATGGGTGGAATTATGACAGGTAATGATGCTGCAGAGTTTATTTTAGCAGGAGCAGATATTGTACAAGTTGGTACAGCAAACTTTACAGATCCATCAGCTGGTATAAATATATCAAATGAATTAAAAGAGTATATGGAGAGTAAGTTATTTAACTCTATAGACGACTTTCGAGGTAAGGCAGTAATTTAGCAGTTGTTATTTTTGATATAAATATTAATACCATTTATTTATAATATAGTATAATATAGATATCTATTGTGAATTTCGGTTAGGAGTGGTGTCATAAGAGAAGATATATTAATTTCAGACAGTTGGGAAGATTACGAGTTAATTGATGCAGGATCAGGAGAACGACTAGAGAGATGGAAAGATATAATCCTTATCCGTCCTGATCCTCAAGCTATATGGAAACGATCTGAGCATGAGTTATGGGATAAAGCTGATGCGATATATTTTCGCAGTTCTGCAGGTGGTGGTGAGTGGAAATATTTAGATCCAGAGGGTGTTCCTGATAACTGGTTTATAAACTATAAACAGTTAAAATTTAAAGTTAAACCTACAGGTTTTAAGCATACAGGATTATTTCCTGAACAAGCTGTGAACTGGGATTTTATAATTGATAAAAATAGAAAAGATCAAGTTAAAACTACCTTAAATCTTTTCGGTTATACAGGTGGCTCATCGATTGCAGCTGCAGTTGGTGGATCGAATGTTGTTCATGTTGATGCCTCTAAAGGTGCTGTTAATTGGTGTAAAGAGAATAGTCATCTATCTAAAGTGCGTGAAGATAAAGTACGTTTCATAGTGGACGATTGTATGAAGTTTGTTGAAAGAGATATAAGACGAGAGAAAAAATATGATGCTATTATATTAGATCCCCCAGCTTTCGGTAGAGGGATAAATAGTGAAGTATGGAAATTACAAGATGATCTATGGGATCTACTTGTGAATGTTCGTAAACTGCTTTCTGATAATAAGTCGTATATTATTTTAAATACATATACAGCATCTATATCATCAACAGCGTTACACAATATTATGTTAGATGTGTTTTCTAAGCAGATAGGTAACAACTCAGTTCTTACAATTAAAGAGACTGTTCTTCCTTTTAGAGAGGGAAAAATGTTTATGCCTTGTGGTATAACGACTCGGTTACAATTTAAATAATCTAAATTGTGTAAAGAGATTATTTTTAAATAGTTATAAAGAATTACAATAAATGGGGATTTAGGTGAGTGTCATGTTTATATTTTTAAGGCTAACATTGTTGTTATTCATATTAGCTACAGCTATCGGTTGCACAACGTATGTTACTACTGAATATATAATTCCTGCGAAGGAAACGGCTGTTATCAAATATAATAAAGTTGCTGTAATGGATTTTACTGGTAAACAAGGTGAGAGTTATCGTTCACAGTTTGAAGCTCTTTTACAGAACTTGAAATTTAAAGGTGTTCCGATATATGAGATAATAGATCGTGCAAATATTGAGACTATATTGAATGAGCAAGCGTTTCAACTAAGTGGTGTTGTTGATGAAGAAACAGCTGTAAGAATAGGTAAAATGGTTGGTGTTGACGCTATATGGACTGGAAATGTTACTGAAAAAACTGATGAAATTATATCTTATGATAGAAGATCAAGATGTAAATTGTATGATAGCAATAGTAACTGTCAATATTACGAAACCTATCAAGTTAAATGTTTGACAACGTCAGCAGTCGTTTCTTTTACGCCAAAACTTACATCTGTTTCAACAGGTAGATTAATATATTCTAAAGCGTTTTCTGAAAGTGTTGATGATTTTAGCTGTTCTGGATATATCGATGATAAAGCAGCACTTGCTAATAGAGCAAAGAAAAAAATCTTTAAAGAGATAGCTAGAGATTTATCACCAATGGTAACTGAAATTACTATAGAGTTAAAAGATAACACAGATGGTATGAGTAAGTCTGATAAAGCGATATTGAAAAATGCTCTTAAATTTGCTAAAAGTGGTAGAGAAGATAGAGCTTGTGAATTTTTTAGAGAGTTACTATATAGAAATATATCTTCATTAACTTTAAATTACAATGTTGGGATATGTTACGAAATTGAAGGTGAGTTTCAAAAAGCGTTAGATCAATTACGGTATACAGATAGTATATCTGTTACTCCTGATGATCTTTTAAATAGCACTATAAAACGTGCAGAGTCTAATATTAGACGTATGTATGAACTTGAAAATCAGTTCGGTAGATAAGACTTAAATATATTTGTAATAATGGAATTATAATATAGAGTGTCAATACTTTTGAGTGTTGACATTTTTTATATATTTAGTAGTTTAGGTTTTTTTGCATAAGTTAATCGTATGAAATAATTTATGTTCATATAAGCAGTAGTAATAGGTTTATTATTTTTTATAAGTAAGCTTTTCTCTGTTTATGTCGATTATAATATAGATAGATATGATAAAGTAGATCGTAGGGAGAGTTTTAAAATGAATTTAAAAGAAATTATGAACGAAGATATGAAAACAGCGATGAGAGCTAAAGATAGCGTTACCCTTGATGCTATTAGAATGTTGAAAGCAGATATAAAAAATCAAGAAATAGCTATTATGAAAGAGTTAGATGATGAACAAGTTTTAAAAATTATCGCATCATCAATAAAGAAACGTAAAGATTCTATAGATCAGTTTGGAAAAGCTGGCAGAAACGATCTGGTTGAGAAAGAACAGAGAGAGATAGATTCAATTATAAAATATCTACCTGCACAGCTATCAAAAGATGAAGTGGTGGCGATAGTTAAAGGTGTGTTTAACGACTTATCAGATAGTGAGAAATCTAATTTTGGTATAGTTATGAAAAATGTTGTAAGCAAAGTTGCTGGAAAAGCAGATGGCAAATTGGTATCAGAGGTTGTTAAGGAGATTACAGGTGGACATAACTGATATTGTAATCTTAGCAATTATAGCCTTCTTTGCAATTAGAGGGTTATTCGCTGGATTAATCATAGGTGTTGTTGGTATGTTGGGTATCGCTTTAGCGTTAATATTTTCGTATATGGTATATACTCCGATACATGGCGTTGTCGTTAGTATTGGTGTAACTGATGATAAAATATCGTCAGTAATTACATATGTGTTAGGGTTTCTGTTGATCTATATTATAGTATTTTTAATGGGTAAGATACTTCATCGGTTTATCACGATGATACATTTAGGCGGATTAAATAGGTTAGGTGGATTGATTTTTGGTGGAGTAAAGGGAGCTGTTATTGCATCTATATTTTTATGGGTAGTGATGTTATTTATCCCTAAAGAGTCGGCGATTAATAACAGTATTGCACAATCTAAATTAGTACCATATATTCTACCGATCCCTAGTTTAATTTATAAAAAATTAAATGAGATATCTGGTATAGATAGGTTTCTACCGTTTGATAGTTCAGATATTGGGTTGTAGGTTTTATTTAGTAACTCATTGTTAAAACAGATTTTATATAGATTAAATATGATGAGCTATCTATTTGATAGTAAATATTAATATTACAACATGTTTCTGCGTATATTTAATCTGTGTCAACTAATTTTGATGTTAATATTATCGTCAAGAAACAGGTGTTTATCTTATGTTTTATACAATCACTCTTTTAATCATAACTCTTAATTAATCAGATCTATATATCATTAGATGAAAGAGTTCACACATTAATTGCTATAAAAAAATAGACTGCTATTAACAGTCTATCTCTATAAAATATTTTCTAAATAATAATATTATTTCTTTTCAACTAATCCTGTATCGATCAGATATTTCTCTGCGATCACACTACCGTTATTAGACATATCGATTAATTTATCGATTATATGTTGATCGTTAGGTACGAAATCTAAACAGCTCATATAATCATTTGCTGCTTTATCAATCTCGCCTTTTAACTCATACACTGTAGCTCTGCTGTAGTAAGCACGCACATATTGTGGATCGAAACCGATGAGCGTTGTGAAATCTTTAATAGCTGTATCGTAATCTTCTAAAGCTAAATAAGTTAAACCTCTATTGTAGTATGCTACTAGGTAATGAGGTTCAAGTTCAACTGCTTTTGTAAAATCTTCTATCGCTTGATCGTATTTTAATTGTGCTAAAAACACTAAAGCTCTGTGATTGTAAGTGTTCGCAATTTCAGGATCTTTATCTATAGATTTATTATAGTAGTTAAGTGCAGTTACATTATCGCCTTCTTCTTCATATATATTACCTAAGCCGTAGTATGCTATTGCAAACTCTGGATCGATTTTTATCGCTTGTTCGTACACTTCTTTAGCCTTAGTGAAATCGCCTTCACGATGATATAAAACTGCTTTATCGTAGTATGCGTAAGGTTTGTTAGGAGATAGTTCAATCGCCTTATTGATATCTAAAAATGCGTTATCAATTTCACCTTTATCGGCATATGCAGTGCCTCTTTCTAGGTAAGCTAAAACATATACAGGATCTTTATCTATCGCTTTAGTGAAGCTATTAATTGCTCTATCTAGATCGCCGTTCTGATAGGCGACTAACCCTTTATTGTAATAACTCTCTGCACTGAAGCAACCGTATGTTGATGCAAGTATCGATGAAACTACTAAAATTACGATTATATATCGTGAAGCTACTTTTAACATATTAATTCCTTTAAATTCTATTTACAGCTTAGCTCTATTTACAACTTAGCTCTATTTACAACTAAACTCAATTAACAACTAAACTCAATTTACAACTAAACTCAATTTACAACTTAGCTCAATCTACAACTAAACTCAACTTACAACTAAGCTCAATCTACAATTAAACTATATTTATAACTATCTTTTATTCAATTTTGCTAACAACCTTAATAACTCAAGATATAACCAAATTAATGTAACTAATAATCCAAAAGCTGAATACCATTCGAAATATTTAGGTAGGTTATTTTCTGCACCTTTCTCAATATAATCAAAATCAAGTAATAAATTTAATGATGCGATAACAACAACAACAACATTGATACCTATTGCAAGTGGAGATGCTCCAGTTAAGAACGGTAAGCTGATACCGAAAAAACCAAGTACAAATGATAATAAGTACATCGCAAATATAGCTGAAGTTGCAACGATTATAACACTTCTAAATTTCTCTGTTACTCTGATAATTCTAAATCTATATAGAAACAACATTAGAAAGAGAACCATTATTGTTAAACCTAACGCTTGAAAAACAATTCCATTATACATAGATTCAAACAACATAGATATAATACCTAAACATACACCTTCAAGCATCGCATATACTATAGATAAAGGCATTGCGTACTCTTTTTTAAACACCATTACAATTGCGATAACAAATGCAGCGATAGCCGTACCTTTAACGATGTTCATTATCAATCCCATATCTGTTGCATTAGCAAAAAGATGAGCTCCGTATAATGCAAATCCAACTAATATAGATGTTAAAATTAACGCTCTTGAAATCGTACCGTTTACAGTCATCACATCAGAACTTTCTGTTTGATAAGTTGTTGAAAAAGTTTTTTCACTAAATACAGGACTAGACATAATAATATTCCCCCGAACTAAACTCATATTTTATAATAACTCTCATAATTTATATTATATTGCATAAAAGTCAACAATTATATCGCATATTACGATATCAGACAGGGTGATAAAGTATAATAATTACTGTGAGTTTTTACGATGATTGTTAGTTGATTTTTTTATACTTGCTTAATCACATCTAATATGTGATAAATTACTATGAGTTACGATTATCAAACTTTAGAGTTTTACAATTTTTTAGATATTCTTAAAGAGTCGTTTATATCATACTACGCTAAGTTAGATATAGATAAACTATCTCCTTATAATAATGTTGATGATATACTTTTAGAACAGAATAAGTATAGCGAGATTATCAACCTTGTATCTGATGAGATAGTTCTTAATAAAGATGAAGATAGTTATCATGCGATCGATAGATTAATCAATAAAGAGGTCTCATACGATCCTAAAGATCTCATTGTTTTTGCAAATTTCTTAAACGATATATCTATTATGAAATCTAAATTATTATCTATAAAAAGAGTTGTATACTTAAAGGATTTAGTACAATCTATCAATACATTAGATGATATATCTTCAACCATCAAAACAGCAATTGATGATATGGGACAGATCAAAGATAATGCAACTCCAGAGCTTTATGAAATAAGAAAAGATATAAAGATTTACAGGGACTCATTACAGAAAAAACTTAAACAGATTATAAATTCAAGTAACGCATCTAAGTTTATAAATGAGGATACGATAACCGTTCATAACGGACGATATACGTTAAGTTGTAAATCTAATTATCATCAATATATAGTCGGTATAATTCAAGATAAATCAACATCAGGACAGACGTTATTTATCGAACCATCAACTGCTATCCCATTTAATAATGCGATCCAAGAGCTTACAATAAAAGAGTCAGAAGAGATCGCTAAAATTATCTATAATATAATTTCTCAATTTAAAGCGTCAATTACAGATATAAATCTTTTAACAGAGCAGTATACAAAACTTGCTTTATATTTAGAGATAGGAAGATTTTATAAAGATAAAATAATCACATTTGCAGAATATTCAGATGAATTAAATTTCAAAAATTTACATCATCCATTAATATTATTGAAACAGGATAGTAGATCAATAGGTATCGATTTTACATTTGATAAAGATAAACAGTTAGCTGTAATCACAGGTCCTAATACTGGTGGTAAAACGGCTGCATTAAAATCTATAGGTCTTAATTTGATTTTGACATATTGCGGACTTCCTGTATTTGCTGATTACGCTAAATACGTTATCTACCATAATATTTTAGCAGATATAGGTGATAAACAATCTATCGTTATGGATCTCTCTACATTTTCATCTCACATGCTTAATATAAAATCTATTATGGAGAAAAGTGTTGATAGATCGTTACTACTTTTTGATGAGTTAGGCACAGGAACAGATGCAAGAGAGGGTGCAGCCTTAGCTATTGCAATCTTGAAATATCTATTGAATAAAAACTCTGATATCGTTGTTACAACTCACTTTACTGAAATTAAAAATTTTGCATTAAATAATAGTATCTCGATGTTCTACTCTGTTGATTTTGATTATGAAACTTTTGAACCACGATATAGATTATTAAAAGATATCATCGGCAGATCAGACCCCATATTAATCGCTAAGAGATTAGGGTTTAATGAACAAGTTATAGATTTAGCGTTAGAAGAGGTTAACCAATATAAATCATCTCTTGAAGTTTCAGTTGATGAGATCAATAGAATGAAAGCAGAGAACACTCACTTAAAAATCACATTAGAAGAGTGGGATCGTGAACTTAATGAAAGAGAGAGAAAACTTACAGAAACAGATGAGATAATAAATAAAAAGTTAGGCAAAAAAGAGTTTGAATTATTATCTGAAACGTATCAACTTCTTCAACAAAGTAGACGTATGATAAAAGAAAAAAAAGAGAAGATAGATCAGATAAGTGTTGAAAGTAGTATTAAACAAGTTGAAAGTAGACTCTCTAAAGTTAAAGAATCGTTCGATAAAGTTAAAGATATTGAAGTAGGTGATCTAATTTATTTAGATACATATAATGCGAAAGCAACGGTTCTCTCTATTCGTAAAGATATGGTTCAAGTTGATATAAACGGATTTAAGTTAAATCTAAAAATGAATGATTTAATCGGTAAAAAGATAGATAAAAAACAACCTGCAAAGAAAGTTATAAAGATAAAAGATAACGCTGTTACTAATCATATTAAAGGTGAGATAGTTTTAGTAGGTAAGCGAGTTGAAGAGGCGTTAGATCTGCTTGAAGCGTATCTTGATAAAGCGATAGATAGCAATTTTGATACAGTAAATGTTGTACATGGTAGAGGTACAGGACAGTTGCGTAAAGCGGTTCATGAATACCTACGCAAATCATCAACGATTAAATCTTATCGACTAGCTGAAAACCAAGAGGGTGGACAAGCGATAACTATAGTAACTTTATAGAGGTATTTTTTCTATAATGTAAGTTATTAAACCAATGATTATCTAGTTTGTAAATAGAGTTACTCTAAGTTAAATTATTATAATAGTAGTTGTACTGTTATTAGATTTTTTTATATTAAGTTATTATGGTAAATTAAATTGTACTTTCAATTAAAGCAACTACTGTTCCTATAATTATTGATGAGATAATCATAATTATTGACCCTTTTTTATCAGCTTTATTTACAAGAATTATAAGAGGTATCGCTAGTAAAAGATAAACAATTCCACCTTTTAACCAAACAGAAACATTAATCTGTATATGATAAAGAATTGTTGGTGCAATTAGATGAAACATAAACGCTGAAGCTATTGAGTGACGATCAAGTTTCATTTTAATCATAGGAAGAATATCAATAATCCCAGCAGACACACCTATAAGTAGTAGTAATAAAAATGTTACCATAAAATTATCCTCTTAAGCTTATTATAAGAGAATTTCAAAATATAACAATAAAAAATACCCACCAAACGGTAGGTATAATTTAATCTAAAATCTATTTTATTTCAAAATGTGTGTTTCTTATAATTTTTCAGGATAGTTTAGATAGATATTTTTATAATGAACATATCTTTCAGAGAACGATCTAATGTTCGCTACATCATCATCATTTAACTCTCTAACAATTTTATAAGGCGAACCCATAACCATACTTCTAGGTGGTATTATTTTATTTGGAGGTATAAGAGCTCCTGCAGCTATTATACAATCATCACCAACAACAGTCCCATCTAATATAATTGCACCGATACCGACAAGCACATTGTTTCCGATAGTACAGCCGTGTAGAACAACAGCATGTCCTATTGAGGTGTCATTGCCAACTATACATTTCCATTTGTCGGTAGTAACGTGTAGAACAGATCCATCTTGAACATTAGTTCTATCTCCAACAGATATCTGTTCAACATCTCCACGCAGTACAGCTCCGTGCCATATTGATGAGTCATCTCCAAGATCGCAATATCCGAACACTGTAGCAGATGGTGCTATATATACATCTTTACCTTTTTTAACGCCTCTATTTAACCTTTCTATAATAGTCATCATAATAAAACTCCTTTAAATTGATGTTTATGCTACTGTAATTCTATAATATTATCATTTCTATTGTCAATTATATATTTTTATACTATATTTTAATAGTAGATTTTTATCACTATATCTAAATTTATGGCGTCTTTACTAAAAGTGCTATTAAATATTTTGGAGTATATATGTCAGATTTGAAAAAATATGTTGGATTTAAATTAGCTGGGGAAGATTTCGCTGTAGATATTATGGTGATTGAAGAGATTATTAGAACGATCAATATCACTCCTATACCTAGATCTCCTGATTACGTTTTAGGTATTGTTAATCTTCGTGAAAAAGTTATTCCGATTGTATCGCTCCGTAAAAAATTAAATATGCCTGTGCTTGAGGATGATAACGATACAAGGGTTATTATTTCATCGATAAATAACCGTAGAATAGGATTTGTTGTTGATTCTGTTTCAGAAGTTTTAAGTATCAACACTCATGATATCGATGCAACTCCTTGTGTTAAAAACAGTAATGAAAATCATCTTGAAGGGATAGCTAGAGTGGGTACTGAGATGATAGTGATAATTGATGTACTGAATTTATTTTCACAAAGAGAGATCTCTGAAATTGAAGCCCTCATCGAATAATAAAGATATATTAAAAAGATCTATTGAAACTCTTAAAGGGATAGGCGAGAAAGCTGCAACATCTTTAAGTAAATATAATGTACACAATCTCTACGATATGATCTATTTTCTACCATACAGATATGAAGTACTATCTCAAAGTTTTGAACCTGATAACTGTGTCTTATCTGGTATCTATGAAAGCCATACATATATCAACACTAAAAACGGTAAAAAAGTTCTAAGACTTCTTTTTAGAAGTGATAATATTTTTATCGCAGCGTTATATCTAAGTTACACCTATAGCTATCCGTTACCGATTTTTAAAGAGGGTATTAAGTATAATCTATACGGCACTATATCATCAAATAAAGGTATACTATCTATTTTTCATCCAGAAATTATACCTGATAAAGATATCAATACTGTAAGATCTATCTATCATTTACCTGCACCGTTATATCAATCTACAATCCGTAAAGCTGTTACGGAGGCGTTATATATCGGATTATCTGAAGTTAAAGAAACATTGCCTAATTATCTCTTAGATAGATATAATTTACCATCAATTCAAAATTCATTACAATCAATACATACTCCAAAAACCTCTGAAAACAGTAAACTTATAATGAGTAGAAAGCACCCCTCATATCAAAGACTTATATATGAAGAGCTGTTCTATCTAAATTTATTATTAGCAAGAAAGAGAAAAAATTATAAAGAGTTAGAGGGTATTTCGTTTGATATATCTAAAGAGTATTTAAATAGAATTAAAGAGATTATGCCGTTCAAGTTAACATCTGCACAACGAAGGGTACTTGTAGAGATTTTTAATGATATGCGTAATATACGTCAGACGAATAGATTAATTCAAGGTGATGTGGGATCAGGTAAGACGATCGTTGCATTTATATCGGCAGCGATATCGGTGATGAACGGATATCAATCAACTATAATCGCACCAACAGAAGTTTTAGCTGAACAGCATTACAATAATTTTGTCAAAGTTTTCGGTACAGATATGATTAAGGTTGAGCTTATAACAGGTTCAAAAACTAAAAAAGTTAAAGATGGTATAAAGCAGAGGTTAGCTAATAACGAGATCGATATATTGATCGGCACACACGCTCTGCTTGAAAGCGATATAGTATTTAATAAGTTAGGCTTAGTAGTGGTTGATGAACAACATAGATTTGGAGTAGATCAACGTAAGAAGTTAATTGATAAAGGTAGTCCAGTACCAGATATAGTACTGATGACAGCAACCCCAATTCCAAGAACTTTAGCGATGACGTTATATAGCGATCTTGATATATCGATTATTGATGAGATGCCACCCGGTAGAATTCAACCTATTACAGAGCATTATAGAGATCATGAACTTAATAAAGTTTTAGATAAGGTAAAAGTATTATTAGATAAAAATGAGGGTGCATTTTTTGTTTATCCGTTGATAGATGAGAGTGAGAAAATGGATCTCAAAGCAGCCACACAAAGTTATGAGTATATATCTAAATATTATAAAGATAAGAAAGTAGGGCTTCTACACGGTAGGTTGAAATCAGATGAGAAGCGTTCTCTATTAGATGATTTTAGAAATGGAATTATAAATGTGCTTGTATCGACAACGGTTGTTGAGGTTGGAGTTGATATCCCTCATGCAACAGCTATGGTTATAGAGCAAGCAGAGAGATTTGGATTATCACAACTGCACCAGTTAAGGGGTAGAGTAGGTAGATCAGATCTAGGGTCGTACTGTTACCTTATAACCTCTAAAGATATAACACCTGTTGGTAGAGAGAGAATTAAAGCGATGGTACAATATAATGATGGGTTTAAGTTAGCAGAGATAGATCTGAAACTTAGAGGACAAGGCGATCTATTTGGTACAAAACAATCAGGTGGCGTAGAGCTTAAATATGCAAATATCGTCGAAGATGTGATTATGTTAAAAGATGCAAATGCTGATGCTAAACAGTATATAGAGACAGGTGTTAATGATAATGTAATTGAGGATAGAATTACAGTTATTTTAAATGGCGAGGATAGTTATATAGGTATCGGTTAAAAGTTTTTTTGATCTTAATGCTGAATGATAATATTTATAGTATTCTTTAGCTTTTACTGATCGGCTACTATTTTACTAAACAGTAGCTATAGATATATCGGCACTATCTGATCTATAGTAGGCAATAAATTACCACTTGTTTTATTATAAGTTGGTAATATAAATATTTTTACTACATAGTCTTATAGATTGATAATTTATTACATAAGAGCATAGAAAATAAATATTTTCTCAATATTTAGCCAGAAGACAGATACAATTGATATTAACGTCTAGCCAACAGATTACATTATTTATCTTTAACTTTAATTGCAAGTAATGCTTCTTTAATTTCTTTTCCAGGTTTAAAAGCGGGTACTTTTTTCTCAGGAACGAGTACACGAGTACCAGTTTTAGGATTTCTTCCAGATTTAGCATCTTTCTCTCTAACCTTGAAAGAACCGAAGCCACGAATTTCTACAGTATTTCCTTCGCTTAAAGAATCTTTAATTGTTAGGAATATTGCATTTATGATATATTCGATCTGTTTTTTTGTCATATCCGGATATCGTTCTGCTATTGTTTCAATAAGCTCAGATTTTGTAATCATTATAATGTCTCCATTGCTACTTTTCATCAAGTAATTTTCAATAATTAAACTATTGTCTTGCTATATGATTTTTTATACCTTAACCTAATAACCATATGTTGTCAAAGCTATTTTTACAGCGTATAAACACGTTGTGAACTTTAGGGGGTTTTCTTAATTGAGTAGTTATATCGGTAAAGTTTTACTTTCAAGTATAGGGATATTAATAAGTAGAATATTTGGATTAATACGAGATGTAAGTATCGCAGCTTATTTTGGAGCAACAGCGTTAACTGATATTTTTTTCGTTGCGTTTGCAATTCCAAATTTGTTTAGACAATTTTTTGTTGAAGGAGCGATCTCATCAGCGTTCATGCCTTTTTTAACTGAGAAGTTTAAGATCGGTGGACACAAAATGCAGAACGCTTATCTTACTCAACTTATAGTTGTTCAAACATTTATAATATCTGTAATCACATTGATAATTATCTTTCTAGCAGATTATGTGATAATTTTATTTGTCCCAGGTTTTGTTGATAATCCAGAAATTCTAAAAGAGGGTGCAAACTTATTACGAGTAGTTATGCCGTTTCTACTATTAATTAGTTTCTCTGGTTTGCTATCAGGTTTCTTAAATTTTAATAACTCATATTTTGTACCGTATGTTTCATCGGCGTTATTTAATATAGCTATGATTTTAGGTGCGTGGGTAGGGTATAAAGAGAGTGGAAATATCTACTACCTTGCATACGGAACTTTACTAGGTGGTTTCTTACAAGCGTTACTGATATTCTCTGTATCGTTGATATACGGATATAGACCGATATTTTTTAGTAAGATTGATAAAGCTATTAAAGAAACGTATCTATTAATTATACCATCTATCGCAGGCGTATCTATATCACAGTTAAACTTTTTAATCGGTAGAATATTAGCATCGTATTTAGCAGTAGGTTCTATATCTTGGTTATTCTACTCAAATAGACTTTTTCAATTTCCGTTAGGTGTTCTAGCAGTCGCCGTTGGAACGGTATCGTTAACAGAACTATCTAAGGCGTATATCAATCACGATGATGATAAGAGAATTGCGTTAATTGATAAATCTATATTGACGTTATTTATAGCGATTATCCCAGCAACGATAGGTTTATACATGTTATCAATAGATATAATAAGATTGATATTTTATCGTAATAATTTTACAGAATTAGATCTAGTAAATACAGCATCAGCGTTAAGAATGTATAGTGTTGGATTGATATTTTTCTCATTTATAAATTTATTCACAAAAGTTTTTCACTCTAAAAAGGATACAAAAACACCTGTTAAAGCAGCTTTCATAGGTTTTGTGTTAAATGTTATATTAAACCTTATATTAATGAATTATTTAGCTCATACAGGAATAGCGTTAGCCTCATCAATTTCAGCGTTTTTTAATGCACTGTTTTTATATATATTTATTAAAGATTATTCACTTGATATAAGTAAGCATAAAGTGTTGTTAATCAAGATTATTTCATCAAACATTCTACTTGTAATATTGATAATGATCTTACAACATATTGAATTAAATGTTTTACTTATTATATTATTTTCTATAGTATTCTATTTCGGTTATTTATATTCATTGAAAGTAAATATTATAAAAATATTAAGATAGATTTAGATAATTAAGGTTATAAGATTATAAAGGAGATTTTATGTTTAAATTAGATTTTGTTGCAGTAACTCCACTTATGGAGAACACATATATTTACCATGATGGTAAAGAGGCTGTTTTGTTTGATCCGGGTGGGGACTTCCATAAGATAGACGCATTTTTAGAGAAGAACAATTTAACAGTTCATTCAATTTTAAACACTCACGGACATTTCGATCATATAGGTGCTGTAGGTGAAGTTCAGAAGAAGTACGGTTGCAAGTTTTATATTCATAAGAACGATGAACCGTTAATCGGTGATGCAAAAGCTATCTCAAAAATGTACGGTTGGAAATATGATATTGAGCCTAAAGTAGATGGATATTTAAATGATGGTGATAAGATAGATTTCAACGGTAAAGATATAACTGTAATTCATACACCTGGACATACTATGGGTTGCGTGTCGTTTCTAATAGGTGAGAATGATGATAAAATATTAATATCAGGTGATACATTATTTCATGAGTCTATAGGTAGAACAGATTTAGAACAATCAGATCATCCTTCAATTATAAAATCTATCAAAGAGAAGTTATATACATTAGATGAGGATGTAACAGTTTATCCAGGACACGGACAAAAATCATCTATAGGACATGAAAAAGTTCACAACCCATTTGTTAAGGGTTAATGATTGTAGAGATTTGTAATGTTCGTGCGTTCGATCTGATACTGGTTCGTTCGTTTAGGTTATGGATATTTAGCACAACTTAACACGTAAGAAATTGTACAAGTTATGAGCATTTAGATAAACGCTGTGATACTGGTTCGTTCGATTTTAATGTGGTACTAGTTTATTTGCTGTGTTGTTAGATTGTTCTTCCAGATACTGGTTCATTCGTTTAGGTTATATATATTTAGCATAACTTAACAAGTAACAAACTGTACAAGTTATGAGCATTTAGATAAACGCTGTGATACTAACTCGTTCGTTTAGGTTATGGATATTTAGCACAACTTAACACGTAAGAAACTGTACAAGTTATGAGCATTTAGATAAACGCTGTGATACTAGCTCGTTCGTTTAGGTTATGGATATTTAGCACAACTTAACACGTAAGAAACTGTACAAGTTATGAGCATTTAGATAAACGCTGTGATATTAACTCGTTCGTTTAGGTTATGGATATTTAGCACAACTTAACAAGTAACAAACTATACAAGTTGCGAACATTTAGATAAACGCTGTGATATTAGCTCGCTCGATTTTGATGTGATGCTAGTTCGCTCGCTGTAATGTTAGTGCGTTCATGTGATACTAGCTCGTTCGCTATGGTTGCAGATTATATTGGCTTGAACGCATGATTGATTTGGTTGCTTGGTTGTTACAAATAATTAACTTTATTGCCGAACTAGTTAATTTATAAGTTATGATTAATTCTTTCTTCTCTATGTGTTGGATAGTTTTTTAAATAAATGAGTACTTACTACATACATATATATACGTATTGGTGGTAAAATCTGTTAATGTAATTGACAGATGAAATTATAAATATTATAATTAAACAAATGAAGAGATTTTTTTTAGATACATCATCAAGATATCTATCTTGTGTTCTTACTGATTGTGGTGGTGTTATTTTTTCCACAAAAATCAGGATAGAGAGAGGGACATCAGAGAAGATATTACCGATATTAGATTTTATGCTAACTCAAACATCTATTGATGTAGCCTCTATTGATGAATATTATGTAGTAACAGGACCTGGAACTTTTACAGGTATTAGGGTTGGAATATCATTTGTATACGGGCTAGCTATTGCAGGAAATAAAACAGTGTATGGTATAAATTCTCTTGATGCAAAAGCGGTATCTGTGCAAAAAGAGTTATCTGTACAAAAAGAGTTATCTGTACAAAAAACTGTATCTCTTGAAAAAGATGTATCGTTGGAAAAAGATGGTAAATTCTCTGTTGTTTCAAGGTTAAAAGGGGGGTTGTTCGCTATTCGTAGCTATAATTTCCAAGATACTATTTTTTCTGAGATAGAAGAGATTACTCTATCTGACGGATTAATAGGAGATTACATTACAGTTAATTCGTTTAAAGACGATGTAATTAATCTTGAAACGGTTGCAAAGAGTGAAAATACATCTCATTTTCTAGGCGAATGTTTACCGTTATATCTGCGTAAAGCTGAAGCGGAGATTGATTTTGATAAGAGTCGCAACATTAGATGATATAGACATAATAAGACGTATCTGCGATGCCTCATTTGATTTAAATAGGTGGAGCAATGCTTCATTTATGCAAGAGTTTGGTAAAGCACACTCAATTGTTTATATCTATGAGTTTGAAGGCAATGCTGTTGGTTATATGGTTATCTGGAAACTTAGCTTAACTATTGAACTTGTAACATTTGCGATAGAGAAAGAGTATCAAAAAAAAGGATTAGGTAAGAAGTTTCTTACTTCAATTGTGAAAGAGTATAAAGGGTATACATGGTTTTTAGAAGTTAATGTTAGCAATCATACTGCATTAAATTTATATAAGTTTTTTGATTTTAAAGAGTGTGGGATAATAAAAAATTATTATGGTAGCAATCTTAATGCTGTAAGAATGACAAGAGAAGCAGTAGTTTAATTGATGAATAGTATAGAGTTACCATATAGTTGGTTTGTGTTAGTTAAAGGCAGATTAACTATATAGATTTATTATACATTAAGGGGGAATTGTACATATGAACGAAGATATGATTATCTCAGAGTTACGTAACAGCGATGTGGAATTTAAAAAATATTTTAATGAGCACATTAAACTAGAACAGGATTTAGAGGCGTTATACAGTCTTAAAATTGTTCCACCAGAAGTTGAAGCTAATATTAAACAGATTAAGATTACGAAATTGAAAAATAAAGATCTTATGGATCAGATAATAATAAAATATAAGAAAACATTACCGACTAATGGTGATGTGTAAAATGTGAATAAATAGAAACTGTTAATAGTAATGTATATGTATTTTAAACTGTTAATAGTAGTGTTTAGTTGTAATTAACGAAAACTTGTGATAGAAATACTTATAATAACTTAGATTATTATGACGTGGTAATATACAAATATAAATAACGGATAACTTAAATTGTTATCATGTAGTAATGTATAGTTATAGAAATACTTATAATAACTTAGATTATTATGACGTGGTAATATACAAATATAA
>CAMRDM010000028.1 GCA_947041225.1 uncultured Deferribacteraceae bacterium
ATACGTGGCGATGGTAGGCAAGACGAATTCTTTAGCAAATGTGAAGTTATGGGAGAATATTCTCTAGAAAAATTTGCTGTATTTTGTAGTTCTGATGAAAGCTACTTACCTTATACATATCCTAATAAGTTAGAGATCCTTCCACATGCAACGAAAACTGTAAAACATACGATGACCAATGATAACGAAAATATGGCTGTCTGTTTTGGATCTGTTAGCTTAGGTTGTAATTTAACGATAGATCAACAACCATCAAGTATTGATGAGGATTCATTATCTATATCTATACAAATTAACCCCGATAAACTTGACGAACTAAAAATAAATAAAACTCCAGAAATATTTGGTTCGTTTAGTGTATCAAATAATAATACTAACATAACTAAAAAATATTATTATAAACTCAAACTTGTAGATGCTGTGACTCCAGACTGTATTGATGGATTAATCGCAAATGACCCTAACTACCCCAATGAACTTACATGTAAGACTCCTGAAGAGCTAAATGGAAAACTTGTATTGACTGACACTACTTCATTGGCAGGACTTAATATATGGGATATGCTTACGAAGGGAGCTGAAGTAGGAACTTTCACAAATCTAAAAATTAAATTTGAGGAAGGTTTTTTAGATATATTTACGATTGATACAAAAACTACTTGTAGCATAAAAAACAGTATAGTATCTATAGATAAAAATTGTGAAATATTTGTAAGTAAAAAACAAGGAGTCACTGGAGAAAAAACTCTAACTATTACAGGAACTGCTCATTTTTATGATCACAATGTAAGACCTCCAACACCATTACCTGCAGTTCCAATAAATGCTACATATACATTTATTGCAGAGTAATCCGTAGATTTAAATATAATACATTAACAATTAATAAAGGGAGCGTTTCAGCTCCCTTTTAATTTATCATTTACTCATAAAATGTTTTCATCTCATCATGCATCTTTTGTTGTTTCTCTTCTAAGGTCTTATTATCTAACATTCCTCCTGGTTCGCTCAATTCAGGTAGAAGAACAATTGTAATATACGCATTCATATCATCAGAAAACTCAGGATCGTCCATATTGATCTTTCCTAATTCATCAACCGTTATACCTCTACAATTAGGTCTAGGAGGATTTTTTTGATATGTAAGGTATTTATCTATAAATTTTAAATTCTCTCCCCATGTAATCTCTTTAGGTATCTGATCTCTTGCTGCAACATTAAACGCTTTAGCTAACGGAGAATCGTAACAACAATAAATAGAAGATCTTCGTTTACATTCTGAGTTATCATCATAATCAAACGTATATCCTTTAGTCCAATCTTTACAATACTCTCCAATAATCACACACGAACCATTATTATCTGACACGGCTCTTAGCACTGATAATTGTTTCTCTTCATCAGTTGGCATATCAGCTATATTCCCAATGAAACCCTCTACAAATAGTTTAATTAATAGTTGTCCAGGTGCTACTAAATATCCTAGCCCTCCACCCATAGTTGTTTTATCAAAAAATTTATTAAGTCCATCTAACATAGACTTTTTTGTATTGTTATCTAAATTAGATTTCAAACACTGATCAGGAGAAGTTAGATCATTTGAAAGAATACCCTCCCCTTTATGCCTACATTCATATTGCTTACCAGGAAACAGTACAATATCATTCACATCACAACTTGTAACGTTGTCCTCTACAGTTATATTATCTGTAGGTGTACTATTATCAGTAGGCAAAATTTGATCAGGATCTAGATTTATATCACCAGAGATCACACCACAAGGCGATGTTGAACAGAAATAGTCTCTACCTTTATTTTCCGAAACACATGGGAGTGATTGATCAGATTTACAGTATATATTTACATCTTCTTTTTTAAAACGTACTGGCACTCTGATATTAATTACAGGGTGCATTAAAATACCTTTGTCTGCTCTACCTATATTAGCTTGTTTTCCTGGTAATACTGAGTCAGATCCATAAGTGATAAAGCGTTTAAACAACCCCTTATACCCGATACTCCTATAATGTAATATTACTGGTGTTTCTTTAAGTGCATCTAAATCTATATCTGCTTTAATAGTTTTTTTAATCTCAGCTAATAAGTTCAATGATGGATAATTAATTCTATGCCCATCATGATCATCATCATACTGATTAATTACGACTTCTTCTAAATCTTTATCTACAACTAAATATGCTCCATTGCCATCCCAATGCAAATCGTCAAGATCATCAAACATATGTATCGCTGTCCAAGTGTACTCAAAATCTATAAAAGTTGGAACATTAGTTGTATCTGTGCCTACTATACATTTTTCTTTAAATTTTATCATCGGACAAACTTTCGATATCCTATCTTCATCGTAATTACCGATTACAGTATCTAAGTTTTCAGCAACTACAACTTTATCTTTATTGAACGTTCCATAATTTTTACAAGGTGCAAAAACAGGTTCTTTACCGTACGGAGCATCTTGACATACTAAGCATTCTTTCTCTCCTTTACATAAAGCATTCATAAGATCATCGCCAGTTAAAGCAAATAGGTTTACACTTGATAACATAAAAATATAAGCTACCATTAATATTATTTTTTTCATTATTTACCAACTCCTAATGCAGATGAACTTGCAGATATAACTGGGTGTCTGTTTAATTGTGCTTGCATATTTTTTGTAGTTATTTCAAGTGAATCTAATGTTCTATTTCTATCATTATAAGCATCGAATGCATCTGCATATAATGAGTATGAGTACTCACTCATTTCTCTTAATATTTTTCTCATACTATCAATACCTTCTTTAAAGCTAGCATCATTATTAATTAATTTGTATTTTTTAATTTCTGTTTCTAAAAGAGATAAATGAACTAACATCTCTTGAGTGATTAACGATATAGTTTCATAAGCCAGTTGAACACCTGCCAATATTTTAAAGTTCTCTATGAAACTTTTAAAAAGCTGAGGATTAGCAGAAGTGGTATTTAATATCTTATAGATAGGAGATTTGAACGTGGATAAAAATTCAAGTTCTGAAGCGTCTAAAGAATTACGAGTATTAAATTTTGTTTCAATAGCATTTATATTTTTAATACTTATTCCAACAAAACTATCAGTAAAGATATCAAGACTACCATTACCATTATCTTTTCCCACAAATTCAATTGTCGTCTTAACCTCATCAAACTTATAACCGATTTCTTGCAAGTCTTTAGGGTTTTTATTTTTCTCCCCAGTAATCCAATAGTTAATTGCTTTTTGCATATCTGTTGTACTATTAGCATGAAGTGATGGATAGTAAATAACTGAAACGCTACCCTCTCCACCATCTTTACCTTCTTGTAGTTGAAGAGTAATATCTCCAGTGAACGCTCTTACAAGATTAATTAATCCACTTGTTTGATCTATTGGATTTTCACTATCTACAGCCATTTTTAAATGTTGCAGACGACTACTCCTAGAAAAAATAGTTTGCAAAAAAGTAGCATCACCTACAAAAAATGTTTTAGGACATTTAAACGAACTAGTCGTAACAACATCTTCAAGACAGATATCATCAACTGCATCTTTTATTCCCTGCATTAAATCTTTCATACCTGTATTCACTTTTTTTAACCCATCATTAAATGAATCGGTTAACCCTGATGTAACACCCATATTTGTAGCAGCGGCTGAGACTAAATCGCCTCCCATATTAACAGCAGTTTTTGCAACATTACATGAATCTAAATCCATACTATTTAACGTATTCGCTGCCTCTCCAAGTGTGTTCATTAGATCGGTACATTGAGGACATAGAGTTTGCATAGCAAGATTAAAAGCGTACCCTGTAGAGTTTGAAACAACCTGTTTCATGAACTTAATAATATCATCGCCATTCACATGTTTAAAGCCTCCCCAATCGATATCTATTCCGTTACAACCTGCCTTGATCGATGGTGCACTTGCAGAGAACATTTTTAAGTTTCCACTCTCTACTGCGAACTTATATCCACCACCTGAATAATATGTTCCTCCTTGCGTGTCATACGTTGCAGGCGAGTTCGACTCTATACTACTTGCAAGTCCTGACAACCAACCTGCGTTTGCCTGACTACTTAAACTACCAAAAATTATTATAGTAGTTAGCAGTTTAATTAATTGTATTTTCATCAACATCTTCTCCTAAATATTTTAACCCATAAATTATTGCAGAAATCATATCTGGCAATGTGTGTAGACCTGTTGCGATACGTTGATACTTTGTGCCATTAGAATTAACGGCTAGAAATATATCAGGCGTAGTTTCAATTCCAAACTTCTCTATCATCTCATTTTTACCTGATACATCGATCGTTACATAATCAAAACCGTACTTACGTTTAAGCTCATTTAAGATAGGTATCTGTCTTTTACAAAACTCACAAGTTGGCGATACAAAAATTATCAACCCTGCTTTTTGAGAGTAGTTTTTTAGAATATTATCTACATTCTCATTCGCAACAACTCTTGAAACAGAACTTTCAAAATGTCCCCTTTTACTAGAGTTCATTAACCCTGCTAAAAGATCGTTAGGATTTTCTGTTCTAACCATTCGATCCTCATTCATAAAAGCTACCGTCTTATTCTGTATCCACTGAGAGAGTTTTCTATACTCCAATATATTCTCTTCAGTAGGATAAGTGATAGCCACTTTGCGTGCTTGAGGCTCTATGATTTTTGCAATCTGATCAGGATCAATTCTATCGATCTTGTCCCACGGTATATTCTGCGTATCTTCTAAAATAGTATAATTATCTTTACTCTCAACAATAGGATCGCTCACAATAGGCACACACTCTTTCTTCCAATACCAACCTTTATCTGCATTACCATCATTCCAAAATCTTTTATCATTACAGTTGCTAGACTCTTCACTCATACCACCTGCTAACAATAAATTGACACTACATATCAGCAACATTATGGATATAATAAATTTATATATCATACTTATCACCTGCCATTATGCTGCTAAAATATGAGTGTAATTAAACTCATCAATCTCTACTATTTCAACCGATGTTGGTTGCTTATTATAGTCGCTCACAAACATCTCTCTAATTATATCTAGCCAATACGACACGCCTTTTGAATGTACATCTTGAGAGTAGATACTTACGACAATACTCTCAGATATAAAGGGGTCTCTACTTACCGTTATATTCATTTTCTATACCCTCTACTCTTTACTTTTTTTACTACTATTACCAACAGGCGTTGATGATTTACTATCAATAACCTCTTCAGCGTTGTTATCAATATTATCTTTATTAGACATATCTTTTATACGTTTTAAAGAGTTGCTCTCAATATAATTTACGCCAACAGTTTTACTGTACTTTTCAGTAAACTTATCAATTCGTAAAACTATATCTGTCCATTCATCAAACGCTTTTTCTGCATCTTTTATATCTAGAGATACACCTACTCTATTTTGAATTCTCTTGATTACATAATCAGTTTGTGCAAGCATATTGAGTGCTGTAATTACTCTTTCTGAACTTGCTTTAATGACTAAAGTATCAGGTTCTTTTGCACGTTCTTGTTTCCAATTACTTCTTCTATCCCTGCTCAATTTTTGTGATGTTTGTGGATTTTGTACCTTCTGTTGATTTTGATTTTCGCTCATATTCTAACTCTCCTGTTATTAATTATTTTATATACTACTCTTACCACCCACGGAATTGTGATGATAAAAACTGTTGTTATACCGTAAATATAAATCGCTGGAATAAGATTAACTTTGATTGCTGAAAGTATTATATAAATCAAATTAATCATATTGTTTTCAAGCAATTTACTTTTTATAAAAAATGAAATCAGACTTGCAATATTGCTATCTGTAAAAACAAATATGTATAGAAGCCCATATATAAAACCTGTTATTATAAGTTTTATAACTGCCCCTACACTCATACCTATTAAGATGTTGTTGGAGTAGATATTAGATATCGTTCCACCTCTTAATTTAGCGATATAGGTGAATAGAAGCATGAACCCTATCGAGTAACCGAACGAGAATATATACGATAAAATCATGTCGTAAACTGTTGTATCGATATGCCCAAATATCGGTATATCTTGATTGATTACAGCACTGCAAATCGGTGCTAAAAAAAGCGATATTATCGTTCCAGTAAATATCGATCTTAAACCTAGATTGAAATAATCCATTCTATCTTTTAGAGTCGCTAAACGTTCATGTATCTCTGCTCCATCTTCTTCTGTAGCTGACAATATCTCTATCTCTGATATAGCCTCTAGTAGATCTTTCGGTTTCTCTCTATGCTGTACAAGAAACGGAGAGTTGTTATCATTACCCATCTATAATATCCCTCCTTTTAATAATTTTAAAAATCCACCGAGATATGCAACTGTCATCGCCATCATTAATAGCAGTATCGATACGGCGTAAACTTTCCACCTAATAAATAAGAACACTGCAAAGATTATAAGCGTTGTAGAAATAACAATCGCAATTTTACCTTCAAAAATATTGTTGATTAAAAAGTACCAAATATCTTTTATAAATTTTTCATCATTCATGCGATCTCCTATTTTATGTATTTAAAAATTAACCATTAACGTGTCATTATCTTCAACTAAACTATCACTATCTTCAGCAGATGTTTCCTGAGTAGTATGTGTTTCATCAGTAGTAGATTTCTCAACAATAAGAGTAGCTGGGTTTATCTCTACAGCGACTTCTGTATCGATTGCCATATCTACATCTTTTGCATCACTGCTCTTCTCATGGACGACGGTATCGATAATCTTCTCTGCTTTTTTATTATCTACAGCCACTCTTTTTTGAGTTTTATTATTTGGATTACCGAATGTTTTTAGAATTTCTCTATACTCATCTGTCTGCATATAGTTTTTGATAGCCTCTTTAACTACATGCCTTTTAACATCTTGAGGTAGAGTATCTATCTCTAAATATTTCTCATCCTTTTTTGTGATTGATATTCGCATTATTCAATCTTCCTCTTACGTTTTGTTTATAGAAACCTCTAGCATTTGAGTATTCAGCAAGCTCATCTCCTAGAAAAAGAATCCTTTTTTTATTATCCTCATTTATATACTCTTTGATTAATGCCGTTCCACCACCTGAGAAGATAACTAAATCAGCTTTCTCTAAAACCTCATTTGCTTTAATGAAGAGTTCATTTACTATTTTATCTGTGTACTCTTTTATGAGTTCTGTACAGATATCCGTAATATCTTCAGATAGTCCATACCCAACATATCTTTTTGTTTCTAAAATTTTTTTTGCTTTAAACTCATCAACACTACGTTTGTATTTCTTTCCAAGCTTATCCATCAACTTAACAACGATTTGACAGATACCTTTATTATCTAGCATGAACGATAATGTAGAATCAGCACTACCTTTAATGATTGACAAGACATCAATTGTGTTGTAACCGATATCTATTATTGCTGCATTATTGATAATATTCTTTCGCTGTGCATGGTCGTCATACATATAGTCGTAAGCTATACCTGCACCTTGTGGCAAAACATTAACATTGAAACTATAATCTTTTCCATCTGCTCTAAAACGAGTAACATTGTTTTTGATTTCATCTTTATTGTCTTTATAAAAACCTAACGGTAAGCCTAATGTAACATCATGGAAGTCTGCGAACCGTTTTGCATAAGCTATAATCAATGGAGTGTACTCTCTCAAAAAACCAGTCGTTCTAGTGGGTAGAGGATCGTGTAGTAACGCTTCTTCTCCTAACATATATTTTTTGCTTTTATATGAGATCACTATTTTCTTACTTGCGAACGATCCTAAATCTACGCCTTGTCCGTAATCGATTGCGACAGCTGTAGGGAACTTAAAATATTTATCTCTACACCATACTTTTGTATCTCCAAACCCTATATCTATACCTGCTACTTTCATTACCCTCTCCTTATTTATATTTCTATTACTAATAGAGGCAAAGCTCCTCCTCTATCTCTATTAGTTGATTAACTTAATAACCCTCTCTTGTTGATCTATATGAGTGTTTAAAATCGCTGTAACTTTAATCGCTTGTTGTTTCGATACTTCAATCTCATACAACATCTGTTTTTCATTATTGTTTACCGTCTGTTTCATCTCTTTCAATTTCTTGAGATCTGAAATCGATTGAATTGTTGAAATGATCGCAGTAACAACTACATCAGGAAATACCCTACTCTGATCATCGATATTGTCATTTCGCTTGTTTTTGTTTTTGTTTTTATTATCAGAAAACATTCTTTATCACCTCTTAAATAAAATATCTTATACCTATATATATCAACGCCTTGTTCGAGAGATGCGTATATAGATATAAGTTACTGGTAATATTAACTATTTTACTGATATGTATTTTTTTCAATTAATGTGCAGTTTTATTATCAATCAAGCTACTATCGTAGTAATAAAACGCTTTACCGTGATCACGACTAGTTCTATTTCCACACTCTCTGCAGATATATTCTGTTAAGATCACACCTGTTTCATAGTGATCAGCGTTGACTGTTATTTGAAAACTATCACACTCTTTACATCTCAATTTATTCATTATCACTAACCTCATCTTCAGCTACTATTTTTTGAAGAAAGGATTTCAGCTTATCTTTAATGTTCCAGCTATTAAACTCTTTCTGTAGTTTCAATATTTTAACTTCATCATTTTGCTCTGGGACAAGCAGGTAGAAGTTACCTTCAGTGTCGTAACGTATAAAGGAATCTTGATAATGTAGAATTTTGAGAATTGACACTAATTGATTATCTGACGTTTCTGATCCATGATTTCTATTTCCTATATCTATACCTAGATTACTAACACTCTCATCATCACAGCTATCTTGATGTTCGATATATGTGTTTTTATAACTCATATAGATTTGATAGATCGATACTTCACTGTTTCTAATCTTATCGATATCCTCTTGAGTAGCCCGATCAAGTACAACCAATATCTGTTTAGCCTTGCTCTCTGATAATGTAGTAAAACGTTCTCTAATAAAATCTGCTTTAGATCCTTCGCCGTAACTCTTTATATAAGGTTCTAAAACTTTAGGTATTAAATCGATTAAATTACTATCAGTAATATTTCTTCTATTAAACTGTAATTTATATGCATGCTTTAATGCCTCACTCTCATTTTTGAATGAATGATAGATTACAGGCATATCTTCTATACCTAAAATCTCTACAGCTTTTAAACGAGTGTGTCCATCGATCAAGATACACTTCTCTTTCCATACAACAACTGGTTGCGACATATCGTAACCATTAATACGAATATCATTAACGATACTATCTAAAACTAAGCTATCGATATTGAATAACGATACAAACTGATCGTTAAGCTTGATACGATCTGTCTTCATAGTAGTAATTGCGTACGTTTCATCAGCTCTATTTTTACTACTCATTTCTGTAATATTTATAACTTCTCCCATTATGGATACCTCCGATTTTGAATTAATGTTATTTCTCAATTTTTACTTTAATCACTCTGCTACTTTTTTTATTGTCCTGCTTAACTGTACCGTTTGAGTGTATGTATAAAATCCCTTTCCTCTCATTTTTGATAAACCAAACAGTAATCCTGCTTTGTTCAACATTTAAAGCAATGTTTGAAATATAGACGTGCAACATATCTGAATTGCCTTTCATATCATAAAAAAATATATCTATAAATTTTCCTAACATCTTTTGCAAATGCTCATTAATATCTAAAAGTTCTGTTATATCGTATGTCATGCTTGCCTCCGTAAACCTATTTAATAAAACAATATTAAATGCTTATCATTGATTGCATTGAACAGAATATCTTTAGCTAGATCATCTTCGATATACTCTAATACTGTTAAAACCTTCTCACTGTATTTAACTACTGCATTTTTTATATCTACTTGACCGATCTCTTCGAAATCTCCGCCTTTGACTAATAGCTTGTCGCAGTAATCGTTATCAATCATGCTTGATATAAAATCCTTAACTGGATACTCACTCAACATCATTTTCTTAGAGCCTGATATATTGATATCTACTTTCAAACCTGATAAGTAAGTTATAAAACCTAACTTCTCTCCCTCATTACTGTTTGCAAATGTTTCCATCTCTTCATAAGTAGGAAATATAAGTCTTGTTGATATGCTTTTAAAATAACTCCACGATAGAACAGTTTCATCTATCTTCTCTTCAAAAAAAGGTATCAATCTAACTGGACTTACACTTGAGAACTCATTGAAGAAATGTTTGAACGTTGATGTTCCTGATCCTGTTCTTGCTGGCATACATGCAATAAAACTATCTTTAGGTGAAAAAATTCCGTAAAACTGATCACATAATAAATCTTCATTGTTACGCATCAGTTTAATATCTCCATCTTCTTCATTGAAAAGAATCGGTACAGTTTTTTTCTCTTTAGCTATAGTTATGAAAAAGTACGGTTTACCATTTACTACCTTTTTCTCCAAAACCTTCCACATATAATTAACCGATGAATAGAACATATCAAACTTCTTATCCATTGCTAAAGTCTTCTCTAGTTCGTTAGATATCGCTGAAATAAAATTGTTGTCATTCGTATCAATTCTAAAAAATGATACATTTACTGTTTTACTGTTTCCCATAAAATCACTCTCCGTAATATTTTTTTCTGTACCCTTATATATCAGAGCCTTGTTCGAGAATGATTTTTTGACATAAAAATCAATTTTAATGGTTATTGTTAATTATCAATAAGTTACGTTAATAATTGCCAAAATTGGCAAATTGGTAAAATTGGCAAATTGACAAAATTAATAATTTATTTTTAAAATAATTATAAAAATATTACTGTTATGTATTAATGAGTTAGTTTAATTTTTGCCAAAATTGGCAAATTGGCAAAATTGTCAAATTGACAAAATTGGTAAAAAGTTATATTTTTTATTTTTTGAGATTATTTTATAGTGAATTTTAATCGATATAAAAAACTGCTTGCAATCGATATATATCTATTATAGATTAGTGTCATCAACTGCGTTTTCAAAACGTCACCTCTGCATAGTGCAGGGACAGATCAACCATTATGCTATATCGATATGTTTAGAACATAACTGTTATAGAGGATGTAATTGTTGGTGGCAAAAAAGTAGCGACATGAATAGTTCATTTCGATCCCCTACTTATGTAATGGATATTGTTCACAATATTCAATTTAAATGATGTTAATTTCAACATCAAATCAAACAAATATAATCAAACAAATTAAGAGATGTATATGATACTTTTCAAAGGTCTTATATTATCTAAAATCAATCAAAATTTATTCAAAAAAATGATTCTTTTTTGACAAAATCTAAAAAATATTTTAAATAGCAAAAATTACTGTATTATCAGTAATTTACAAAAAAAATGCAGATCAGCATTAGGAAATTAGAGAAAAAGCGAGTTTCGAGCTTTTTTATCAAGGTTTTAAAAATAATTTAAATCCAAAAAAAAATGAAATTTTAAAAGAAGTTTACTGTTGAAATCTTTGCCCTTCACGGCGGATGGATAGAAGTTAAAACGAACACGTTTGAAAACGTGATTATATAGATTGTTTTTTAGCCTAGTGTATAGGCAAGAGAGCTGAACGCAGTGAAGATGTTAATCTTACTGTTATTAGGTGTATGGGTGCTAACTGGTTTAATCGACCAATGTAATCCATACGGGTGTCGCATGGTGCAATGAGAGTTGCTCGCCATGTGGCAACGGGGGCTGCGAGTAATATCGCTTCTACCCACTAAAAATCCTCTCCTTTTTTGCACTTAGCACTCCTACAATTGTTTTAGAGATAGAACACTTGCATGCTAAGTGATTTTCATGTAAAATTATTTTGTAACTGGGCGACACGGAAATTATGAACGATATATCGTTTGTACGTTATATATGAAGTGGTGATATGGCTAGCAATAGCTAAGTAATCCACCTTGTGGGATAGTCGTAATACTATAACACTAAGCATGCCAGGGGAGTCTGATCGTAGTAATATTATCAGATGAATAGCTCAACCTGTAAAGGAACTAACAGAACAACGTTAGTCTAAAGCGTCCTATCCGCCTTGACAATCAAGGTTTTAGGAGGATGCAAGCATGTAAGTAGATTGAGAGTGGCAAGGCCGAACTTGCGTTGAAGAATCAGTGTACTGAAATATCTTATTTTTTAAGATTAAGTAAGGGGGAGCTTCTAGTTTCTGCCCCGATACCATTGGTATCACAAACTGATTTCGAGCAGACCAGACTCAATGTACGTCGTATATAACTAACGTGGAAAGATCCGAACGGATAGGTTTGATACCCTATTGCGAGGATTGATTAGCGGAGATTAGTAATCTTAATATAGAACAGATGCAAGGCAGTGTCTGTTTAAATTCTAGAGTTGGCTGATTACCAACTTTGTAGCAGAATAGATGAAAATTTCCACCTTCTCTTACTTATACACAACATTTTTTTCAGTTCGTTTAAGGGATAGTTTAGCTTAATTGCTAGCTATCCCTTTTAATTAACTGATATCTATCCGCCCTGAAGGGCAAGGCAAATCAAAAGATTTCTCCCGAAAAGAGGTGTCTATGAGAAAAGTTTATCTATGTGAATTATGGCAAGGACTAATTCAACAGATCGTATCCTTAGTTTCAAGAGGTTACGAAGAATATCAACTATTAACTCCAAAAGGTAATGTTACTGAAGAACGTTTGCGTAGAATTGATAAGCGTATTATTAAGGTTTTTAATCTTAAAGGGCAAAATCGTAATACTCGTTATACAAACAAAAAACGTGGTATAGCAAACTTTATTTATTTACGTTGGGACAAGATAGCGATCATATTAAAAACAAAAGGAGAAATACCTGAAGACTTAAAGAATGAAAAGTTTTCAAGTGCTGTAAAAGGTATTATTATCGAAGTAAGTGATATAATATCAATGAAAATAGGCTATGCAAAAGGCGAAGCAGGTAAATATACTTGTAGACTTGAAAAGCATAGTTATAATGAAATTCTAGGAGATTTATTAATCTTACTAGAACATAATAAAATAAATGAATTACAGTATATGTTTTCGATATTGAATAATTTGCCTGCATTTAAAGGCGTTATTGAACAGAAGTTTGAAATACGTAATACTATACTAAAGAATGCTAAAAAGCATAACATTAAATTAGATATGAGAATTTTTTTCGTATTGACTAGAAGAAAGATGTACAAAGTCTTTAAATAACGATATTAATCGTATTGTTTTATTTAAGAATTTATTACTTTATAAGCCATTAATATGGTTTATGAAATGAGTAAAAAGCCCCTACAGAACTATTAGATAGTTTTGCTTAGGGGCTTTTTTTATTGTCTAGTTTTATTATTATATAATGGAAATATATGTAATAAAAGATATATTTTAATTTATATATTGACAATTATTAAAATATATGAGTATTCTATCATTATAATAAACATTATGGATATACACGATTATATAATTTATTGTATTTTATCTTGTTTGTAAAATCTAAGAACTAGAACCACCTAACATAATTACTGATACTCACTAACTTGATAAAACAAGAGATAATTTATTCTCAGCTTTATTATACAAGTTAAATCTATCCATTTTTATTATCTCGAACAAGCCTCTGATATATAAGGGTGTAGGAAAATATTATTGGAGGTATCTCATAATGGATAAGTTTATGGAGATCGCAAAAGAGTTAGGTTTAATTATCGACAAACCGATAGCAAACGGAAGTATTCAGAGAGTGGCAGTTGAAGGAACTAAAAAGGCTAGTGCAAAAGATGGAGCGTACTGTATTTACAACAATCCAAACGGTACAGCTGGGTGGATCAGCAATAACAGAACTGGAGAGTATAAAACTGTATCGATATCAGGAGAGGTTAATGAGTATCAAAAAGGATTAAACACTTATAATCCAAAAGAAAACAATCTAAGACAAAATGAAAAAGCAAGTCAAGCAACTTATCTTATTACTAAAATCTTTAAAAAAGCTTTATATCATAAGTATTTATGTACTAAAAAGATCTCGCCATACGGTGCATTAGTTGATAACTACGGCGTACTAATTATCCCTTTACAAAATATTAAAGGCGAATATCGTTCATTTCAACGTATCTATGAAGACGGCAGTAAATCGTTCTTTACAGGTGGACAGAAAAAAGAGTGTTTCTTTCTGATAGGTAAACAGATCGATAAAGAAGTTATCATCTGTGAGGGATATTCAACGGCTACAACGATCTATCAAGCAACTAAAATCCCTACAATCGCAGCGATGGATGCAGGTAATATTGAGCCAGTAGCAAAAGCAGTAAGAGATCAATACGGCAAAGATCTGAATATTATTATTGCAGGTGATGATGATACTTTAAGAGATGATAACCCTGGACGAAGATATGCAACTAAAGCTGCTGAATCAGTTAACGCAAGTGTTGTTTTTCCTAAATTCACAGAACGTGAAGTCATTGATGGACTTACAGATTTTAATGATTTGTATGTTGTTAGTGATAACAAAAGAGTGCGATTGTTTTTTGAAAAACATTCTGTTATATCAGTTGACTAAATACATACTAGAGGGGCGTTCATTTTATGAAAGAATCAAATTTTGAAACAACAGTATTAAGCAGTTTATCTGATATCGCGAACTTGTTATCATTTACAAATATCAGAGAGGTAGAGGAGCATAAAAAGACATATCTAAAAGATTATATATTAGATAAGTATAAGCCGTATTATATAGCAAAAGCTAAAAAAATGTCATCAATTAAAAGTGATCTTATTAGATTGAGAGCAATTCTAAGTCATCCTATATCTGAGCTAGCGATAGAAGATATTAAAACACATGATATCGAATTATTCTTAATATCGATAGAGAAAATGGGTAGAAGTAAAGCTACTATAAATCGTTATAGATCAAGGTTAAATGCTATTTTTAATCATGCAATAATTAATGATATTATAATTAAAAATGTTGTAAAAGGAGTAAAACAATATAAAGAACAAGGTAGAGATATTGCATTAACTGATGAGGAGATAGAACAGGTATTAAAAGAAGCTAAAAGAAGTAGAAATAAGGAGTTGTATCTGATATTGATGATTGCTTTGAATACTGGTATGAGGCGAGGAGAGATTTTGAATTTACGAAAGGATAATCTCGTTGGATTGACTATAGTTTTGTTCGATAATGAAACTAAATCAGGATATAAAAGAGTTATCCCAATTAACAATACTTTAAGAGAGCAGATTAAAATTCATTTAATTGAGATTCCTTTAGATGAAAAAAGGATTTTCAAATCTAAAGATATACGTACAGCATTTGATAATGTGAAAAAAAGAACAGGATTACGACATTTTAGATTTCATGATTTAAGACGTACATTTGCAACAAAGTTGAAAGATAAAGATGTCAACCTCCATGATTTAAAAGAACTTTTAGGACATTGTAGTATAGCGATGACAGAGAAATATTTAACAACAAGTATCTACACGTTAATGGAAGCTGTGAATAAGATAGCGTATAGGTAGATAGGTTTATTCACAAGTAATAAAGCTCAAAAAGTTTGTGTTATTAACGACTTATATAAAGTTGCTTAATAAGTAATCAGACTGTATAGAGTTGTAAGTTAGATAAAGTTGAATGAGTAGCAAGAATAAAGCGTAAGAGGATATCTTACGCTTTATGTTTATATATTTTAAACGTATCTAAAAACCGATCGATTAACCGCCATATTTTTCATCGTATAATTTCAATTCTATTTAAATAAATTTAGTTAGTGATTACTATATTACTCTGCTATATTGCTGTATATAAACAAGTAGTATCGGTAGTGATTTTTTTGTGGTATTTTATATACAATAATATGTAGCTTATGGTATAATATATAGTATAAAGGTTTGTATAAATAAAAGCTTTGATATCTACAGAACATGCAAACCATATAAACGATGAATTGAGAAAGAGCTTACACGAAGGAGAATCTATTAATGTCTAACATAATTAAGGCTATAATAACTTTAGTATCTGATCCCAAAGTTGCACTTGTAAGGCACTATACTTCTGTTAATAGAGCAAATAATATGGGTGATGCTTTAGAAGAGTATGTTAAAGACCTTTTTGCTAATACTGTAGAGGAGCAAGACGAAAACACAAGGCATCTAAGAATTCGTGAGGTTTTCTCATATTTAGGAAGATCCAATACCCCTCCTGATAGCCTTCTTCGTGGGGGTGGTGATGCAATCGAAGTTAAAAAGTTACAAGGAATTAATGATCTTGCACTTAACTCATCACACCCTAAGCGTAAATTACGTAATGACAACCCAAAGATAAATGCACACTGTAAAAACTGTGAACCTTGGGAAGAAAGAGATATGCTTTATATTGTTGGTAAGTGTATAAATGATAATATAGAGTTATTGTGTATGATATATGGCGATGAGTATTGTGCAGATATTGAAACTTATTCAAGAATTGAAAATGTAGTTAAAACAGGATTGCAAACTATTGGTGATATAGAGCTTGTGCAAACAAATGAGCTTGGCAAATTGAATAGAGTAGATCCATTAGGCATTACAAATATGCGTATTAGAGGAATGTGGACTATTTCACATCCTTTAAAAGTATTTGACTATGTATATACACCAGACAACTCAAAATTATTTAACTTTATGGCATTAATTAATGAAGAAAAATATAACTCACTGTTATACACAGAAGAACTTGAAGAATTAGTTGAAATTATTGAAGACTTAATAATATCAGATGTCTTGATTAAAGAACCTAATAATCCTGCAATACTTAAAAAATGTAAATTAATTACATTTAAAATATAGAGGTGCATAATAAAAATAATTAGTTTATTTAGTGGTGCAGGCGGATTAGATTTAGGCTTTGAGCAAGCAGGTTTTAAAATTGCAATGGCTAATGAATACGATAAGACGATCTGGGCTACATATGAAAACAATCATACTGCACCACTGATAAAGGATGATATAAGGAATATCAAAGAGTCTGATTTTCCTTATGAAATTGACGGTATCATCGGAGGGCCACCTTGTCAAAGTTGGAGTGCAGCTGGTGCTTTAAGAGGTATCAACGACCACAGAGGACAGCTCTTCTATGAATATATACGTATACTAAAAGAGAAACAGCCAAAGTTTTTCTTAGCTGAGAATGTTTCTGGTATGCTTGCTAATAGACATTCAATAGCAGTAGAAAATATTGTAGCAACACTTGAGGAATGTGGATACGATGTTACAGTAGACTTAGTTAATGCTGCAGACTATGGTGTCCCTCAAGATAGAAAAAGAGTGTTTTATATAGGTTTCAGAAAAGATTTAGGTATTAAGTTTGAGTTTCCTAAAGCGACAACGCCTACAGCAGAAGATAAGCTAACAATGAAAGATGCTATTGGAGATTTAGTTGGTACTGCAATCCCAGCTCTTGAAAAAAATAAAACCAATGGTAAGCTTAAGCAACTGAATCATGAGTATTTTGTAGGTGCATATTCCACTATTTTTATGAGCCGTAATCGTGTTAGGCAGTGGAATAAGCAGGGCTTTACAGTTCAAGCAAGTGGTAGGCAATGTCAATTACATCCACAAGCACCTGAAATGACTTTTGTGGAGAAAAATAAACGTGTGTTTGTAAAAGGCCAGGAGCATCTTTATCGCAGACTAACCGTTAGGGAATGTGCAAGACTTCAAGGCTTTCCAGATAATTTTGAATTTATTTACGATCGTGTTGACACAGGCTATAAAATGATTGGCAATGCAGTACCTATTGAATTAGCAAGAATTGTGGCAGAGAAAATAAAAAAACAAGTTGGCTATATAATAGAAAATCTTAATGACCCTATTTTGCAATTCCAATCAAAATGAAAGCCACTAGAAATGACTACTAGATATACTGTAGACATGTATCAAAACATAACAACCTAGAATATAATCTTGAAGGATAAATATCAAAATAAGTTTATATTCTAACTTCATTATAACTAATCTATTGACAATTATCTGCCGATATGAGTAATATAATCATGAAATATGCTTATGGAGGGGTTTTAAATGTTTATTGAAAATGATTTTGAATTGAATGACTTTTTACATACACTGGATTTTAAATCCCTTGCGTCTACCTATTCCGCCACTCGGGCTGATTTTATATTCCTTACGGAAAAGTATAATTACATAATCTTACGTTTTTGTCAATACTCTAAAAAATCTTTAGTGTATAAGCCATGAAGACGTCTATTAAAAGTTGTAAAACGTCTTCAATACAAATACCTATATATGTTGAATTATTAGATCAATATAACACCTATGAAGATACTGTATTAATAAATTATTAAGTTTATCAATACGGTCATTTGCAAACACATCTGTAGTAAATAAATAATAGTAACTAAGTTAAATTATTCGGTTAATCAATAATCTAGCACCTGTTAACAAACTATAATTAATCCAATTTATCCACATACATTATTTATTAAAATCAAAGCCAATACTATAAACAACTAATCGCAACTATTTATTTATATAATATATTCTTTGCAATTAAATCACATAATCTCTTTTAACCATCTTTTAAAATTAATAGTATTCGTCTAATACTATTAAAAAATAGAATATAATATAAACACAATCAAAACTGCATAACTTAACTTTAACTCAATACAAATATAAATATTAATTATCAAAAACTGTAGCATCAAACTCATTTACAACTTATTTAAAATAAACATATTGACTATCAACATTCAATTAACTATCATTTAGTTATCAATATATATCTATTACTATTTATTAAAACAATATAATAGACATTATATTAAGTAGCAATTGTTGATTTTATTTATATAACTAAGCATACGAGCGACATTAAAGATGTTTTAAACACAAACCTAATACATATCATATATATATTTTCATCAGCTGATTTTGAATATAGTAATTGGAGCCTTAAAATGACAAATAAAATGAACAAAGTTTTTAGAAGATTATTTACCCTATTAATAATTGTGTGGTTTTCATTTATGGTGTTCTCATACTTGGTAAACAATTTTGAGTATAACACTACTAGAAGTTTCCCATTGGGATTATACAAAAAAAACAGCAAGGATTTAGAACGTAATGATTTAGTGCTCTTTTGTCCAGCATACAGCAAGTACATGTCTTTTGCTGAAGAAAATGGCTACTGGACAGGATTAAAAAAGAAGTGTGGTACAACTCCACAATTTCTAAAGAAGATCATAGGTTTGCCATATGACAATATTTCAATAACATTAGATGGTGTTTTTGTTAATGATCTAAAAATTAAAAATAGTGAGCCATTAAAAGCTATTTTATCTGACACAATCTTTATTAATTATGAAAAGGATTTTCAGCTACAAATTAATGAGTATTTTTTGATGAGTGATTACAACTCTAAGTCCTATGATTCACGTTATTTTGGAGTTGTAAAAAGATCAGAAATAAAAATAGTTGTAGAACCATTTTACAATTTTAAATAAAAGAAAGTAATTATAGTGAATATAATTAGAAAATGAAGTAAAAATAAAGAGGTGTATTATGAGAAAATTAATTAAAGCATTCAAGTGTGGGGAAGTAATCAACACTCAAACAAAGTTAGATGTAATTAACGAACTTAACAACGAAAAAGATACACACTACCTATTAAGTAAAAACATGAATGCAATCAATCAAGAAATTAAAGTGAACAGAGGGTTTCGTGGTAATAACTGTAGCTATCATTTCTTTTCAAGCTTAGATGAGTTTTATTTAAACGGTATCTATAAACTGAGTAATAACGATTTCTGGGAACTCTTTATTCAATGTGATGAAGAGAGTGGATTATTAACTTTAGAAAAAATGTATGTAAATTTTATTAATGAGAAAATTAATCAAGCATCTGAGAAAGAAAGTTATGATGAATTAATTCCAATTATAAACTTAATCTCTATTCATACTGATTACTATTTAACAGTAGATATAGACGCAGTTAAAGAGTCAATCAGAGATGAGAATGGATATAGCGATGAGAACTATTATTACAGTTTCTTTCTATGCGAAGATGGCATCCATGTTAATGGTATTTATAAACTAAGTGATGGTGGAGATTGGGAACTTCACAAGCAATGTGAAGAAGATGTTGCGATACCTCTTCTAACAAATGGGTTGATAAAGCTTGTGGAAGACTTTATTGAAGCGTTAAATAGTGATGAATAGTATCTTAGCATGTTTATAACTATATAAAATCCCAACTTGATTTCGATGTTATTTAATAGCCGTTATTATCTATAGGTAAGGCACTTTAAAAAGTGCCTTACCTATTAATTTGATTTTAATGATATTAAATAAAGTGCTATCTATCAGATTTATTACTTCTTCGCTCAGCTGTGAAAGGTGTTTATATATCTATAGATAGCTCCACCATTCTGTACATCATCTTTAACAAACACCTTACTTATAACTTTTTTGAATATACGTATATTTATAAAGCATCAAGAGGGGTTTTAGATATTTAAAAGTGTTGACTTATGATATAGTTTACTATAAAATTAACAAAATAGATATTAACATAATGAGAAATACTGAGAGGAAATCAAAATCTAATATTGTTTAAGTTGATAGTTAAATTTAGTTGCTAAATTAAA
>CAMRDM010000029.1 GCA_947041225.1 uncultured Deferribacteraceae bacterium
TATTAATTTTACTGTTTAGTTTATTGTTGTTATTAGAGTTGTTATCGTTTAGTAGATTATTATTTTTACTAGTGTTATTAATTTTACTGTTTAGTTTATTGTTGTTATTAGAGTTGTTATCGTTTAGTAGATTATTATTTTTACTAGTGTTCATATGTTCATAAGTATTGCCACTTCCAATAGTGTTGCCATCTACATTGCGTAAACTATTTTGAGAGTCCATTATTAACTTCATCCTCATCAATAAATATTTTAGGTTTAACCCATATATTAAGCATTCCAACCCCTGCAACAAATAAAAGTATTGAAGGTCTTGTAAATAAAATTAATATTATCAGTACTTTGATTAATCTTGAAAGCTTAACTTTGTTAAAGAAAATATCAAACAGTTCAAACCCTTGCAGAAAATATAGAAAGGCACATATAGCTAAAACATTTTTTGATATGAGCTGAACAGTAGGTTCTTTAATTAAAAATAATCCAGCGAAAAGTATAAATATCCATACAAAAAAATCTGGTAATCTAAATCGTTGAATTTGTCCTTCATCAATAAAGCTTGGTCGCATCTTATTTACAAAGAAGATCGTAAGAAGAGAGAATGAGTAGATTGTAGCTGGTATAAAAGAGATAAAATTATTCGCTGCTTTCTCTTTATTATTTATCATATACGCAAATAAACCAGAGTTGCTAAATCTTTCCATACTGTTCTTTGCAGGTGCTGTTAGATCGGTTATGAATAGTAATAGATTGTTATATAGTTCCGTATGTATCTGTGGAATAAAAAATATTAATACCGCAGAGAGCAGGGCTAACAGGAATGGAGGAGTAACCACGGATATATAAAATGTTTTCTTAGATGTCTTTTTAGCAAAATAATAGAATATTAACATAGGAAAAAATATACCTAAAATATAAATCAATGCTAATTTAGAGTAGGTTAAGGCTAATATATATATGGATACAACTATAATATCAGATAATCTAGTCCTATCATCTGCTGATAAATATATCGCAAGAAACACTGATGATATTATAAATAAAATTATAGTTATGAGAGGGTAAAATGAGATTAGCATAAATGATATCACAGAGAGTATCGGATAGAGGTATACTTTTATACTAATCATCTTTAACCTAGTTATATTTAACTTCATTATTTGTATGAAAATAAAATTATTGTTTAAATATCTGTTTAATAAGATTAAACTATCTATTCAACGTAAACGGAATTATAGCTATTGTTCTAGCTGTTTTAATTGCCATAGCTAATGTTCTTTGGTGTTTAGCACATGTGCCGGTTAATCTTCTAGGCATTATTTTACCACGTTCTGTAATAAAGTTCCTCAGTTGCTTAGAGTCTTTGTAATCTATATCGATTTTATCTGCACAAAATTTGCAGATTTTTTTTCTTTGAAATCTTTTTCTAGCGATAGCCATAATTATCTCCCAATAAATATATAATAATTTTTATAATATCTCTTAAAATTAAAACGGAACGTCATCTTCATCAATCATATCTGGTTGATCGTTAGATGATGAAGTGTTGTTCGTGTTGCTCTGATAAGAATCAGAATAATCAGAATCTCTAGAATCTTTTTTTGATCCGATCATCTGAAAAGTATCAACTATAACTTCATGTCTAACTCTTTTAGTTCCATCAGGTTGTTCCCAAGAGTTCATAGATAATCTACCTTCAATTAATAAAGGAGATCCTTTTGTTATGTACTCTCCCATCACTTCGGCATTTCTTCCAAAGGCGACGATGTCAACAAACATAACTTCTTCTTTCTCTTTATACTTTCTATTAACAGCAAGTCCAGTTCTTGCAACTGTTGTATTGCTTCCAGGAATACTTCTTAGTTCGGGAGTTTTTGTAATATTTCCCATAAGAATTACTTTATTGTAAGATGCCATAAATCTTGTCCTTGTATTAAGTCTAAAAATAAACCACAGATCAAAAGAGCTATAAGTATAAGTAACTTAAACCACCACGTCTTTATCAACCGTAACCTCTGGTGCAGCTGTTTCATTTACATCTGTATTAGTAGGTGTAACAGGTGCAGCCGTTTCATTAGATACAACAGTTGTATCTTTTTCAACAGAAGTTTCAGGAATATCTGTTTCAACAGGTTCAATACTGTTTACAACACCTTCTTCTCCGTCAGCTCTACTAGGAAATCTACTTCCTTCGGGTCTAGGTTTGCGTACTGGCTCTTTTTTTGGAGCAGCTTTAAATTTTTTCTCATCAAGCATAACAACAACGTGACGTATAACATCTTCATTAAATTTGAATCTTTTATCAAGTTCAGTATTAACATAGTCGTTTTCAACTTTAAATTGGATAAGAGTATAGATAGCTTCAGTAAAATTTTCAATTTTATATGATAATTGAAGTTTACCCCATAACTCTTCTTTGACAATTTCTCCACCGAAACTTTTAATGTTTTCTTTGTAGAAATCGATGTGTTTTGCTTGTTCTTCCGCAGTGATTGTTGGTTTTAATAGAAAAACCGTTTCGTAAGTTCTCAAATTATTCTCCTTCCTTATGGATATTGTAGCCATATACTTATATATTTTACCGTATATATGGCAAGGCGGACTATAAGTTTAGTCAATTATATTATTCTTGTCAAGAAAAATAGGATAAATATTGACATAGAGAGTTATCATGATTATTATAAACACGACATATAATAAATGGTTGTAAAGGATAATAGTTATGAGAAGTGATTTTGCTGTTACGGGAAGTGGACTAACTTATGAGATAAGAAATATTGCAGAAATTGCAAATTATCTTGCATCGCTCGGTATGGATATATCGTTTGAGAATACAGGTGATCCTGTTGCTAAGGGAGAAATTATACCTACTTGGATGAAAGATGTTATAAAAGAAGTTATAGATGATGATAAATCTTTTGCATACTCGCCAACACGTGGTATTGAGTCTACAAGGAAATATTTAGCAGATATTAATAATAAACGTGGTGGAGCTCAGATCTGTAAAGACGATATTATTTTCTTTAACGGACTAGGTGATGCTATCGCTAGATGTTACTCATCTATGAGAGTTGATGCAAGGGTGATTATGCCTGAGCCTACATACTCTACTCATTTTATGGCAGAGGTTATGCACTCATCGTTTCCACCTAATACATATAGGTTAGATCCTCATAATAATTGGGAACCTGATATTGATGATCTTGAACGTAAAGTTAAAAGTCATAAATCAATTGTCGGTATATTGGTTGTCAATCCTGATAATCCTACTGGACATGTATATTCAGAGGAAAATCTTCGTAAAATTGTAGCAATAGCAGAAAAGTATGATCTATTTTTAATGTTCGATGAGTTATATCATAATATGATTTATAACGGTTATACTACTCCATATTTAAGCGATATAATAGGTGATACTGTTCAAGGTATGTCTATGAAATCATTATCTAAAGAAGTTCCTTGGCCGGGTGGCAGATGTGGCTGGATAGAGGTTTATAATTCAGGTAAAGATCCTGATTTTGATAGATATATAAATATGATATTCCAACTTAAAATGGCAGAAGTGTGTTCAACGACAATTCCACAGATGGCTATACCTAAAATTCTTGAACATCAAGAGTATCAATCTTATTTAGTGGAGAGAGTTAAATATTATGAAAAAGTAGCAACATTAGCGTATGATATTTTAAAAGATGTTCCGTACGTTAGAGTAAACAAACCGAACGGTGCGTTTTATATTACTGTTGTGTTTGATGAGTCTTTAATGAATGCAGGACAATTCTTAGAGATTAAAGACCCAAAGATCAGAGAGTTTATAGATAGCAAATTAAATGTTAGTGCCGAGAACGATAAAAGGTTTACATATAATTTATTAGGATCAACGGGTATATGCCTTGTTCCACTCACATCATTCTTTTCTCCTATGCAAGGTTTTAGAGTTGTGTTGCTTGAAAAAGATATAGAGATTTTTGAGAAAAATTTAAGAATAATCGCAAAAAAAGTTGTTGAATATATCGAGAGTAGTAAATCGTAACTGGATCGAGATTGATAAATTAGAAATTGTTACTTATAAATTATAGATTAATTATAATGATAACCCCCCCCTTGCACGTCGAGGGGTTTTTTAATGAGTGTTAATATAGATTATCAATATGGCTTATTTATAGTGATACAATAACTACTGGATCGTTGTGATAGATATAGTTCAAAGATTTTTATCGGTGCTATTTGCCTTTATTTTAGGAAAACATAATGCTACGATAAAACCGATTATAGCACCACCACTACCGCCATAAATAACAGCGATAATCAGTGCAAAAAACGATTTCATGTTTGTAAAAAATCCGAAAGATCCACCGCTATTAGGTGTTATCATTATAGCGATATAAACAATAATAGTGCCTATAAAAGCTCCGATTAATGTACGTGAAATTACATATCCCCACTTTATTTTACTATCTTTCTGAAGCTCCTGTTCTGTTTCAAGTTGAGCAGAAGGGTTATAATATGTCGTCGTATAGGTGCTATCATTAGTAGTCATAGTTGCAACAACATCGGTTTTTTGTAGCGTAAGTGGATACAATATAAAAAATAAATAATTTACATATATCACCCGTACAATAATATCGTTTATATTCAGAAGATTAGATGAAATAGCATAAATAATACCAGCAAGAACACTTCTAGCTATATATTTAGCTTTAGAGGTTATAAGCATACTGATGAAAAGACTAAACAATATATATGTTAAAATACTGTGGATTAAGTAATGTATAGAAGGATAATAATTAGCCAAAGTTTCAATTAAACGATATATGATGAAATCGAATTGAAAAGGGTCAGAGAGAGGGTCTATAACGCTAGCAATCATATACGAAATGGCACTATAGAAAACGCCGTAGATAATGCCTTTAATCACATCAGTTTTAGTAAGAACAGATATTAAAAAACCAAGCATTGGTGCATAGATAATAGTATTTATTTGTGGAGGTAATTCAAATAAAATATTGCTCAGAAAAATATCAGAAACATTACCGATAAACCCACAGATAGCACCGTAGATAATTCCTTTATTAATATCAGTTTTTGTAAAAATACATATTAAAACACCGATTAAAATTGTTTTCAACATAGTGAAAGGGATAGATATCAAATAAGTATCAACTATACCACTATCAAAACATATCTGTATTATATAATAGACAACAACATATATAAGCGTAATATGGGTTATAGGATAACTATTATATTTTTTCCATGCTTCTTGAGTATTTATAAGATGCTCCTCTATGATTTAAATTTTTAATTATTTTAGATTATTATAATAATTTTCTATCATTTGTTTAGCTTCTTCTTCGGTATATTTGCCAGTTATCGGCTTGCCTGCGTATGGAGGATTGTTTTTATCATAGCCACCACTTATGCCACTTAAATCAGTTTGTTTATTAATTCCTAATCTAATATAGTATTCAAATGATTTATAAAGAATTGTACGCACTATTGATGTAGTTCCTTTTAAACAAGCATTACCTAAATTCGTCCCTGTAAGATTAGCATTCGATATGAAAGCACCTTTAAGATCAGCCTCTTGTAAATCAGCTCTAGTAAGGTTAGCACCTTTTAAATTTGCTAGTGTTAGAGTAGTGAAGAATAAGTTGGCATCAATAAGATTAGCGTCAATTAAATTAGCCTCTGTAAGGTTCGCCATTTCTAAGTGAGCATTTGTAAGATTAGCCTCACTTAAATTAGTATTTAATAATTTAGATTGCCTTAAGTCAGCGTCTTTAAAGTTTACATTCCATAAGTGAGTATCGATAAGATTAGCATTCATTAAGTTTGCACAGCTAAGATTAGCACCTGAAAAATCTATAATATATTCTTTATATATCTTGTAATCGTTTTCATTTTTGCAAAGTATATTTAATATTGTTTGTATCGGCTCAGACGGTTTTTCAGTATATTTCGTTTTATATTCATCTGTTATTGTAATATCTCTAACATAAGAACATAAAATATTAAACACATTTTCTCTATAACTTTCATCCTCTTTAGCTATTCTGTGAAGTGTATATATCCCACCTAAAGCTATTGCATTGTTTTCGCTACCAAGTTGATTGATTGCATTCTTAAATCTTTCATTACGTTCCGATCTTATCGCATTATCATTTTGATTTCTGATAGCCTTGATGTTAATAATAATAAAAATAATAGAAAATATTCCAAAAACAACAGAAATTATTGCTAAAATAATACCTATGTATGTGAGTGCTTGCATTATTACCTCTCAATATCCTGTTGGTATCGTTGACATATTTTATACCTATTAATAAACAAGTATATACGATTAAGTTAATTTGTCTATTTATTATAATAAAAAAAGTGGCTAGATTTTAATCGATCTAACCACCTTTATAATTTATAAAAAATTTTTATTATCAATACTAACTAATACGGTAAATTCTTTTCAAATGTTTGAACTTCATCTTTATTTGATGCAAGTTCTGCGATTGTGTCGTAACTTCCATTTAGTAACGATGACTTTAAGGCATCTTTTAACTCTACTTTATAAATTGTACCTGCAACAGATAACTCTGATTTTTCTATATCCATATTAATTTCTGTATCTGGATTTGTCTCAATAGTTTTTAAAATAGTTTCAATATTACCTTTATCAAGAGTGATACAAACTAAACCTAATACAGATGAGTTACCGTAAAATATTTCAGCAAACGATTCTGCTAATATAAGATTGTATCCAGCTCTTTTAATAGCTTGTGGAGCATGCTCTCTTGATGATCCACAACCGAAATTATTATTTGTTATTATGATACTTGCACCGTTAAATTTCTTATCGTTCATAGGGTGGTTAGTTGGAGTGCCATCAGGTGAAAATCTTTCATCACAGAACGCACTATCGCCTAATCCTTCAAACGTTGTTGATATTAAAAACCTAGCAGGGATAATTCTATCTGTATCGATATCATCTCCTCTAAGCGGTAAACCTTTTCCATTTATATTTTTTATAACTGTTAACATATTATTTAATCTCCCTTAACATAAAACATATTATCAATATGTATAGCTCTAAATATCTTCTATAGATATTTTCTAACGTCAGCCACTTTCCCTTCAATAGCAGCAACTACAACCATAGCTGGATTTAGAAGGATAGTTCTTCCAGTTGATGATCCTTGCCTACCTTTAAAATTTCTATTAGATGATGATGCTGCAACTTGATCGCCAACTAATCTATCAGGGTTCATAGCAAGACACATAGAACAGCCCGGTTCACGCCATTCAAAACCAGCATCTTTAAATATCAGATCTAATCCTTCATCTTCTGCTTGTTTCTTAACGATAACAGATCCAGGAACGGCAAGCCCTTGAACGTTAGGTGAGATTTTTTTACCTTTAAGGATAGAGGCTGCTAATCTAAAATCTTCAATTCTACCGTTTGTACATGATCCTATGAAAGCAACATGAATAGGAAAGCCTATCATACTTTTTCCTGCATCAACTTTAATATAATCTAAAGCTTCTTGCATTAAAGCAGTTGTTGCTTGAGGTACATTTTCATCTATATTTATAGCCATTTCAGGAGTGATTCCCCAAGTTATCATAGGTTCAATAGTTGATACATCTATATCGATAATATCATCGTACTCAGCATCACTATCAGATGCGATAGATTTCCAATACTCTAATGATTTATCGAAATCAGCACCTTTAGGAGCGTACGGTTTATCTTTTATATATGCGAAAGTTTTCTCATCAGGGTTCATATATCCAACTCTAGCTCCACCTTCGATCGCCATGTTACATATAGTCATTCTACCTTCCATACTCATCTCATCAATAACATTTCCAGCAAACTCGTAAGCGTATCCAAGTCCACCGTTTACACCTAATTTAGATATAAGGAATAAGATAAGATCTTTAGCGTACACACCTTTATTAAGTTTACCATTAAAATTTATACGTCTAACTTTAAAAGGGTTTATGCTTATTGTTTGAGTCGCTAGAATATCTCTCACTTGTGATGTTCCAACACCGAACGCTATTGCACCGAACGCTCCATGAGTTGCCGTATGGCTATCTCCACAGGCGATTGTCATACCCGGTTGAGTAAGTCCCTCTTCAGGACCTACAATATGGATAACACCGTAGCTGTTATCTTTTATACCGAAAAGTTTTATACCGAAATCGGATGTATTTTTTTCAATAGCTTGCATCATCTCTTCTGCGATGTTATCTGCAAATGGACGAGTTAGATTATGTGTTGGTATGATATGATCGTGAGTTGCGAAACTTCCTTCTGGATATGCAACTTTTAATCCTAACTCTCTTAACATTGAAAATGCTTGAGGCGATGTTACCTCATGTAATAGATGTAAACCTATAAAAAGTTGCGTTTGTCCGTTCGATAGTTTTTTAATTGTATGGCGTTCCCATACTTTTTGAAATAAATTTTTTCCCATTTTTAACAGCCTATTTTAATAATAATTTAATGCAAGTAGCATATCATTTATATATCAAAAAGACAATATCAAGATAATTAATGTTCAACTTTATATAAGACAATTAATAATTATTATAAGTGAGTGGTAACTATTAAACTTGTTTTATAATTTTATGTTGATAATATAAAATACCGTTAAACTCCTTAGAGGTAACCTCTCCTGATTGTATGAATGGTGTTAAAACCTCTTGCACAACATCTTTATCAATTTTCAATGTTTTAATAATATCATCAATAGTCGTTGGACGCATTTTTAATAGAGGCATAAGTTTTCTTATAATCAGATCAGTATCATTATCATTATTACTTATAGACGATTGTTTATGATAACTGATAACCGTATTGTTTGAGTTATCATCAACGGTGTTATCTTTTATAAATGAAACACCATTAGATGCAATATACGATTTAATATCATCAAGTTCTTGATCTGTTAACGGTTTAGCGAACGAATATGATGGTGGACGAGTGATTGTTCCTATATCTAATCTTGTGTAGTTGATTTTTTTAATCACTGAAATTAATGTATCGATATCTTCTTTCTGATCGTTCACATTTTTTGCAAGGAGAACTTCAAGATATAGTTTGCCTGTATATTCATTTGAGAAAGCTATTAGGTGATTAATAATATTATTAATATTAATCTCTTTAGCAGGTTTATTAATTTTTTCAAAAGCTGTTTTAGTGACAGCATCAAGTGATGGCACAACGATATCAAAATCTAATAATGTTTTGTAAATATCTTTATTATCAAGTGTTGTTGTGTTTGTTAATATTGCGATATTTTTCTCATCTTTTACGATATCACGAATACCTATTAATATCTCTTTTAGGCATGAGTTTAATGTAGGTTCACCTGATCCTGTAATGGTAATCACATCTATACTATTTTTTATTTCATGATAGACACTACTAAACTCTGCTAAAATCCCTTCTGCTTTAAAGTAAGGCTTTATTTGTGTAGATAAGTTTCTAGTTGTGCCAACTTCGCAGTAGATACAATCAAGTGAACATATTTTTTTAGGTATAACATCAACACCTAAAGATCTTCCTATTCTAGAGGAATTTACGGGACCAAAAATATATTGTAACTCTTTTTCCATTATAAAACTCTTTTTAATTATATTACTTTCTAGTAGTAAGATATAACGAAGGCGTATTTATATCAATTAGAATTTTACATACTTTTAATTGAATGATAGATTAAGTGGATTATATTTCTATTATTGAGCTTTACAAAGACGCTTAAAAATATTAAATTAATCTGATTTATGAATGTATTCATATTGGTAGAAAATAGATATATAGTTAGGTGTAATCATGGGACTTGGCGGAATAATAATAAATGCTCGTAAGCTTAATAATATAGGTAGATGGGCAAATGAGTTTTTACATCAAAGAGCATCAGTTGCTGAACACTCTTTTTTAGTAACGCAATTAGCACAACTTTTAGGCTTTATTGAAGAAGAGAACGGTAATAGTGTGAACTGGAAAGTCTTATACAGAAAGGCGTTAAACCACGATCTTCCTGAGGCTGTGATGGGAGATGTTATATCTACCACTAAAAATATTAATAAGAGTGTTAAAGAAACCTTAGATGGTGTTGAAAGAGAATTAGTTGAAGATGAACTACTTGCAAGTATAGAGCCTCATTATAGAGAGCTATACAGAGAAGCTATATTTGATGGTAAAGATGATAGCTTAGAAGGTATGATTTTATCTGCTGCTGATAATATTGATGCATTACTTGAATGTGTTCTTGAGATTAAACTTGCGAACAAAGATCCATTTCTTGCAAAGTATTATACAATATTAGATAAACTTCTAGCAATAGATACTATCTCTTCTAAGTATTTTATCAGCAATATTTTACCATCAATGATAGGAGACTGTGAACTGCTCACAAGTGGAGTTAAAAGATGAGATTAAGTTTAAAAAGTGTATTGGTGCTAGTTATTGTATCTATGGTGTTTATTGTATCTTGTAAACGTAGAGCTGTATATCAAGGTGAACCTATCGTTACCGATCTTGAAGTACACGATCCTCTTGATTTTTATCAGTTGAAAGAACAGTATAAAGGTAAGATATTAGTTGTTAATTATTTTGCATCGTGGTGTCCACCTTGCAGGGCTGAGGCTCCTGATCTGATTAGAGTGTATAACGATTATAAAGATAAGAATTTCGTGATAGTTGGATACTCTATAGATACGAATAAAAATTCAGCTATGAATTTTATAAATAGTTTTGGTTTAGATTTTCCTACATTTTTAGCATCAGACCTTCTTCAAGATGAGATGAGAGTGCGTAAAGTGCCAGAAACATTCATATATGATAAAGAAGGAAATTTACTGGAAATGGTTCCGGGTATAGTTTCAGAGAGATATCTTAAAGTATTTGCAGAGATGGGAAGTAACCCTGCAGAGTAGAAACTTTATAGATAGTGGGTTTATATCTATAAAGTAGAATTAGTGTATAATATTGTTTTGATTAATTGGGGTTGATTTATGAGTAAGAGTGATAAAGATACGATATATATATCTGGACATAAAAATCCAGATACAGATTCAGTTGCATCGGCAGTTTGTTATGCGTATCTTAAAAATATTGTAGATGATACGTTTAACTATGTTCCTATGCGATGTGGACATGTTTCAGATCAGACGAAGTTTATATTTGATAGCGCAAAGGTTGGATTGCCAGAATTCATAAAAGATATCTATCCGAAAGTTAAAGATAGTATGACAAAAAATCTTATCAATGTGAAGATGAGTGATCCGATATCGTTAATATTAAAACTTATTCAAGATAATTCGATACGCTTTGTACCTGTGTTAGATGATCAAGGTAATTTTGTAAATATGGTTGGAGTGCATGATCTAACAGATATTTTTATCAGAGATGATAGAAGTAAAAAGCCTCTATTTTCATTAAGGTATGATACATTAAGAAGATCACTTAGGGCAGAGATTTTAAATGTTGGGGAGTTAGAGGAGTTTGACGCATCAATAGTTGTTACAACAATGGCGTATGAATCTTTTCATAACTATTTAACTAATAATAATATTGATATATCTAAAACTATTTTAGTAACAGGTAGCAGACAGAATATATTAGATGATGTTTTTAAAATGGATTTTCCAGCTATCGTTATAGTTGGTATGGATAAAGAGTCTATTGAAACTTTTTCAGCTGGTAATTTTAAAGGTTGGGTATTTGCATCTCCGTTTGATTCTGCTCAAACTATTAGATGTATAGAGATGGCAACACCAGTTAATAAGATCGTTAAGAGCGATAAACCGAGAATGATACGTCTAAATGATTATCTTGAAAAAGCTGCTGAAATGATTAGCGAAGTTAATATAAAAGCTTTGCCAGTCGTCGAAGATAATAAACTTGTAGGTATAGTTACTGGTACAGATATATTAAAGAAGAAGAAGCAGAGATTGATATTGATGGATCATAATGAGATCACTCAAGCAGTTGATGGAGCTGAAGTTGCAGAGATAGTTGAGATCGTAGATCATCATAGACTTGGAACGATCAAAACAACCTCTCCAGTTACTTTTTATGCAAAACCTGTTGGTAGCACATGTACACTTGTGTATCAGCTTTATAAATCACATGATATTGCTATCCCTAAAAATATAGCAAGACTTCTATTAGGTGGAGTTTTAAGCGACACCGTAATATTAAGATCGCCTACAACTACTAAAGATGATATAGATATAGCAAATACTTTAGCTGAAATAACTGGACTTGATATTAAGCAATACGGCATAGATATATTTTCTGCAACAGACTCACTATCACATAGAGAGATGAAAGATGTTGTTAGAGGAGATTTCAAAGTGTTTAACGAGTTCAGTAAACGTATAGGTATATCTCAAGTTGAAACTGTTACATTGCAAGAGTTACCAGAACTTAGATCTAAAATACATGCAGAGCTTATTGGCTTAAATAAAGAGAATAAACTTGATTGGTCTATGTTGCTTATAACTGATATCACAACAGAAGTTAGTGAGTTAGTTGTTACAGAGTACGCTGCAGCTGAAAGATTATTTAAGTATAGTAAGGTTGAAGATTGTGTATACTCACTACCTGGTATATTGTCAAGAAAGAAACAGTTACTCCCAGAGGTTTCAAGAATATTAGAAGAGTTAAATAGATAAGTTGTCAGAGAGAAGAGGTCAAATGGATTCTAAAAAAGTATTAATACACGGCACAGGATTTTTTCAACATAAGCTACTATCAGCTGTAAGTATGGATAGAAAATGTATTGTTGTAGATACAGAACAAGAGTTACTTAATAGTTATAAAAACGAGATGAGTAATATTGATATTTTAAAAGGTGATCTCACAAGCATTCCTACTTGGAAGAAGATAGACCTGCCGATGATATCTCATATAATACTTTCAATGCAAGATTATGAAATGCTTCATGAAGTGTTAAGGATCACTAGAGATGAGATGAAACTTCAGATACCTATACTTGTTCTACTATATAAAAGAACAGATAATCTTGAAGAGTTAGAAAAATTTAATGTTAAGATTATTAACCCTCTTGATATCAATATAGAGTTAATAACTGGGATAATAGATAAGAATTATATTAGACCATTAAACATAGGTTTAGGTGAAGGCGAAATAGTTGAAGTACTTATCATTCGTAGATCTCATATGATTCATCGTAAACTGAAATACTTTAGATCGACTAGATGGAAGGTAGTTGTAGCTTATCGTGATAATCAGATAATCTTTCCAGATGATGATTTTATGTTAGAGATAGGCGATAGAATAGTTATCGTTGGAGAACCTAAAGCTGTTGCAAATATCGTACAAAATCTAACAACTGGTATGTATGAGTTTCCTCTTGAATATGGATTAAACTGTGCTGTACTGATTATTGATGATGTTGAGAAGAAATATATCGATGAAATTATATTTTTTGAAAGTATGGTTAAATCTAAAAAACTTGTTGTATACGGTAAAAGTAAAGATTTAGAGATCAAAAAAGAAGAAGTTAAATCACTTTGTGGATCTAACGGTGGCTACAGTTTAGAGTTGAAATCGTTTAAAGATATCGTCAATGCTAAAGATGTAGGAATGATCGTTACGCCTGTTAAAGATAAGTTTAATATATTTGATTTAAAGTTAAGATACTTATTTCAACATAGTAAAGTTCCACTTCTATTAACAAGAGGAGTATCGCCTTATGAAGAGATTCTTATATCTCTAAACGGTAGCGATGCTGATAGATTGTTAGAGACAAGTTCTGAACTTGCAACATTTTTCTCTGTTAAACTTAGGTACATATTTGTTACTCGTCCAGATGAGTTGATGAGTCAAGTTGATGAAGAAAATTTACAGATGATGAACGATACAATATCGAACTTTGAAAGCGTTACAAATATGAAATTGAAATTTGATGTATTAAAAGGTAACCCTGTGAGAGAGAGTTTAAAAGCGATCGATAGAAGCGTTAGTACACTTTTAATTATCTCATCAAACTCTAATGAAAATATATCGTTATTTTCGGCTCATGTACCTTACTATCTTGCTGCAAAGTCAAGAGTATCAGTACTTGTTCTACCATCTGAGTATTAATTATGAGTGAAAAAGAAGCCATTGTATTAGTTTTAATTGCTGTTGGTGCATATATTATTCCGTTCACAAGTAAGAAGTTAATGCTACCTTCAGCAGTCGGCGAAATCTTATATGGAATGGGGTTAGCATTTATTATTACAACTGGACACGAAACTATGCCACTTGTAAAATATTTCTCTATGTTCGGATTTTTACTACTTATGTATATCGCAGGACTAGAACTTGATTTTAATAAGTTTAGAGATATATCAAAGAAAGATGTGATCCTATATTTTAGTATATATATACCTATTTTACTTGCGAGTATTTTCATCGTAAATATGTTTAATTTAGATAGAGCGTTCGTACTTGTATTGTTTACTACAGGTATTGGATTACAGTTCTCCGTGCTTAAAGAGACAGGACTTATGTCAACATCGCTTGGACAGAGTATGTTGATTATCTGTATGATTGGAGAGATTTTTTCACTGCTAGGATTAACATTATTTTCTATGATTGCAGAGTCAGGTGTTTCTTCTGCACTATTATTTGATGTCTTTTATATAGCGATATTTTTTGTAGTTATATATCTAGTTCTAAAAGGTTTGAAATATTTAATATGGTGGTTTCCAGAACTTCAAGCGATGTTTCTAAAAGTTGGAAATATTACAGAGACTGGGATTAGAGGAAACTTTTTGATACTATTTTTCTTTGTAGCGTTAGCTGTTATTTTGAAGATAGAGTTTGTAATAGGAGCGTTTATCGGTGGAATGATTATAGCGTTAGTTTTCCCAGATAGAGAATCTATTTTAGAGCGATTAACAGGTGTTGCATACGGATTTTTCATACCAGTATTTTTTATATCAGTCGGTGCTGGATTTAACTATAAACATATTTTTGATAAAGATGTTTTGATATTAGCACTTATAATTTCTGTTTTTATATTTGTTACAAAATTTATCGGATCGATCTTGCTATTTTTTACAGATATCAAGAATAGAAAAGTTATTTTAGTTGCAACATCACTATCATTTCCATTAACAATTTTAGTTGCTATCGGAGAAGTTTTTAAAGAGAAAAGTATTATCACTGAAGAACAATCATCAGCTATACTTCTATCAGCTATTATCACAGCTATTATATATCCGTGGATATTTAAACTACTTGTCAAACTGCTTGTAGATAGTAGAGATGTAAAAGCAGTTGAATAGTTTTTTACTATTGTTTTTATATTGCACCTTACGTTAGAGATATTATGCAAAAACACAGAAACAACTTCGATAAATGAGCATTGCACGTATGAGCTATCATCTATGATTATTTTAGGAAAGAAGTTGAGAGTAAACGGTAATTTGAAAGTTAAAAAAGGATAATATATATGGATATGAGTGAGCTAATTCAACGTATAGCAAGCACGGTGGATAAAAAGTGTGTTCAAAGAAACTGTAAGATAATGTTGAAAAAACTGAGTTTTAAATCTGTTAATGATTTAGGAAATGTAACAGAATTGGCTGTATGGCTCTATATCTATGGGCTGTATGATGAGGCTCTTGAAGTTTGTGATATAATTAAAGATGTGCCATTTACAGGAAATTATACATTATGGGAAGCGGTGGATAAAGCATTGTGTATCAAAGCAAGGATATTAAGAGAGCATGGAAAGGTAGAAGAAAGCTCCGAGATAATTGAGTATGTTAACCGATATAGACATCCAAATTTATATGAAAATGAGGTTGAGTGGTTCACAGAAACCCTTGAAATAAACATCGCTAGTAATCTTGGAACTGTTAATGGAAGACAATGGAGGTTGCTAAAATTGGAAACTGCCATACAATATAGAGAAGCAGGTAAATTTCCCATTTCCGATGAATCCTTAGAAACGATTATTAAAGATACGATAGCCATTCTGGAAACTGAAAAATAAATCACACTTACATAAGATTACGAGCATTGCACACATGTAACCGTACTCTCTAATACTTAAGTAAAATAAAACTAAATACGTAAATGAAGAAAATTCTATTATACTGGATAAAAATGTTTTAAAGAAAATTATGCAAACAAGGAATTTAGTTGGAATAATTTAAACTTAGATATATTTCTGTTTCATTCTAGTGGAGATAATCATGAAAGAAAATCAAAATTGGATTGTATGTAATCCAACAAATATTGAAGTTGGAAAAGCTTACGCAGTTGAAGCTGTACATTGTGAAGACGGAATAAAATTTGTTGTAGATTGTGAAAAAAATAAGATAGAAGTTATGTTTGCAGGGTTTGTTCCATCCTACACTTACTCTTTAGAAGGAATGAGATTAGCATCTTATGTTCCAGTTCAAGAAAAACATAATAATAAATATTATTTTCAAAAATGGTTTCTGTATAAAATTGAAAATTCTAGTTTTGTAAAATGGGGAGTTGAAGAAAGTTGTGGATGCTACTCTGAGGCAGAACTTACACATTACTGTATAGTCACAGAGCAATCTCTTATGGATATTTTAGCAACAAGTGAGCCACAAATTATAATTAATCGAGACAACTCCTAAATATTTGTTTAGTATATTATCATTCAAGTTCAACATCAAACACAGTAGAACAGAGTTCATACATGAGTTCTAAACTTTCCTCCATGCCTGATATTTTTTCTTTTAGAATATCAACGTAGATCATTTTTTTTTCATCAGTCATATTAGCAAACTGTTTTTCAAATAAAGTATAGGTATTATATTTTACTTCATAATTGCCATAAATTAATAGATCAATAAAACCATCTAATCTATCTGCAACATTTAATTTTTCTAGTGCGTATATTAAAGTGCCTCTACAATTTTTTAGTTCAGGTTTATTAATTAGTTTGATTAGTGGATTTATAGATTTATCACAACGCAAATCTCGAAATACTATAGCGATCGTGTTGCGATGTGCATTGTCTGTTGTTGTTTCAAGTCTTTGAATAAGTTTTTCTATGAATAAGTCGTAATCATTCTTTTGAAGAGTTAATGCTAGGTTTGTAATATCTTCTATTTTATTTTCATCTATCCAAGTATCAATTTTGTTTAAATCCATTATTTAAAACTCCTTATATACGAAAACCTATTCAACAACATTTGAGAGTATAATCAAAAAAGCACCCTCAATATTGAGAGTGCATTTTTATTTTGTAAACTAATTAATTTATAAAACTTAACAATTTTTAAATTATCAACAGTTATCTATTTTGTAGACATATTAAATATCATAGAGTCTTTACCACCACCTTGATATAGAGGAAGTTTTCCGTCCCATTTGTCGATCATTTTCTGTCTAATAAGTCTATCAGATAAAGATGTTTCAACTATTCTATTTGCTTCAGCTATACCTTGCGATTTTTCAACTTCGGCTTGTGCTTCGTATTTAACTCTTTCAAGATCGTTTTTAGCACGGAGTGCGTTCTGTTCAGCGATCTTTTTAGACTCAATACTTTTATCGAATTCATCGCTAAATTCATGATCTATTATAGAAGATGCTGATACAGAAATCCCGTAACTTGAGAAATCTCGTCTAAGTTCTGTTAACAGTTCTTGAGCTAAGACGGCACGTTTTTCGATAAACTCTTCGATCGTATATCTTGAAACAACAGCGTTCACGCTTTCAGATACTCTAGGTTCAATTAATCTTGCCTTATAATCTGTACCGAAGTTTCTGTATAGTTCAAGAACATCTCCAGTTATAGAGAACTGAACGTTTATCACAACGTCAATTGTTTGTATATCTTTACTTGAAACGGTAAAACTTCTTTGCGTATTCTGTTCTCTAACTTCCATCATTTTCACAGTTTCTATGATAGGTACTTTAAATGATAGCCCTGCATCACGAACACTTACTGCGTTTCCAAAACGTAAAACAACACCTTTATTTCCAGTTGTTACTGTAACAATGCTTAATAGTATAGCTCCGATCAGAAGAATTCCTATCGCTATAAATATAAACTTTTTCTCGATTGTTTCACCAAGTTTCTCTTTCATCTTCATTCTGCTTTAACTCCTTAACTTCCTATAATAAAATTAATTATAGTATATATAATAGAATACATCAATCTTTAAAATATTTTGTAGATAATATAAGATCTTTACAAATAGATGTTGATGTATTATACATAGAAACATTTTTTATTATCTAATATACTTGTTTAAAGTAATATATGTATCGGTATTAAGTAGTTGATATTTATAATAGATGGGAGTTTAATTATAGTTGTTTATAATTAAAATATGTTAAAATCATGGCACAGATAAATATTTTATTATAGGAGCTGACCATGTTTATAGATATAGCTAAAATATCTTCACAGATGAATGAAAGTAATGAGAAGTTATTAAAAGAAGAGATCAGAGATGCAATTATTCTTATAAAAGATGATCTAATGTTGATAGAGTTATCTATCAGTGTTAAAGATGATAAACAGGTTTTAACATCGCTAGAGAGAATTAAAAGTTTTTGCAAAAAAGTATATTTAGATGGATTATATAACTTAACTGATGATATAGAGAAAGCTGTACATGATGAAGATCTTATCAAAATAGATGAGAAATTCGCATTACTACAAAATGCGTTTAAAGAAACGATAGAAGCATTCGATCGTATAAGTTGAGTATATTGATGAATTAAATATTTTGAAAAGATTAAAAATTAAGAATAAATTAAATTGAGTTAGAACTTATTAGGAGTGGACGTGGGGTTATTTAATTTTTTTAAATCGAAAGAAGAGAAGAAGGTTAAGCTTAATAGATCTGTATCTAAGACATCATCAAAAATATATGGTGGTATAGCATCTATATTTCTAGGTAGAAAAAAGATCGATGAAGAACTTTTAGAAGAGATTGAAGAGCTTCTGATTTCAGCAGATATCGGTGTAGTTATGGTTGATGCGATATTAGAAAGCGTTAGAGATGAGTCCTCAAGAGGCGAGCTTAAAGATGTCGATCAATTAGTTGCGTCTATTAAAAAAGTTATCGTAGATATTATTGATGTAGAGGTAGATAGAGATAAATCAATAGAGAGCAATGATAACGATAAAGAGAAGAGTGTTGATATTGATAGCAACATTGATATAGATATCGAAGTTGATAATAAGCAAGATACAGATATTCAAATTCCGTATCAAGTCTTAGTAGTTGGTGTAAACGGAGTTGGTAAAACAACAACGATTGCTAAATTATCAAATATTTATAAAGCATCAGGTTATAAAGTTCTAATTGCAGCAGCAGATACTTTTAGAGCAGCAGCAGTTGAACAGTTGACGATATGGTCGGATCGTATCGGTATAGATATAGTTACAAAAGATGAGGGAACAGATCCTGCATCGGTTGTATATACAGCTGTTGAGAGAGTTGAAAAAGAAGGGTATGAGGTTTTAATTGTTGATACCGCAGGACGACTTCATAATAAAGTTAACCTTATGCAAGAACTGTTAAAAATGGAGAAAGTTGCATCAAAAAATAGTGGCGTAGGGTTCTCTGAAAAACTTTTAGTAATAGATGGAACATCAGGACAGAATGCGATAACACAAGCAAGAGCGTTCAATGAGTTAATCGGTTTAACAGGTTTAATAGTTACAAAACTTGATGGCACTGCGAAAGGTGGTGTTGTTATAAATATAATTAATGAGCTTAAAATACCCGTAAAATTTATCTGTATCGGAGAGTCTGTTGAAGATATTATTCCGTTCAACGCAGAAGATTTTGTTGATGCTGTTTTTAGTAATGAAAATTTAACTAAAGAGAGTATCTAATGAGTGATTCAGTAAAGTGGATAAACGGTTCA
>CAMRDM010000030.1 GCA_947041225.1 uncultured Deferribacteraceae bacterium
TACAATTTTACTTTATTAAAATACTTAGTGCATAGATTTTACGATGTAGCATAGACTGGTATTAATTTTATTTACGTTCACTATAGTTACAATTTTACTTTATTAAAATATTGAGTGCATAGATTTCACGATGTAGCATAGACTGGTATTAATTTTATTTACGTTCACTATAGCTACAATTTTACTTTATTAAAATACTTAGTGCATAGATTTAATAATCTTGACTTATAAAAAGATCTTACTAAGCTGTATTGATCATAAGTTATAAACTATACGCAATCAACTATCAATCTTGATCTAGCAGATTTAACTAATTGTTAACTAGAATATATAACCTATCCCAATTGAACCTGTAAAACCACCGTAATCTTTTTCATAACTAGCTTTAGAATATTTATGATTTAGCTTTGCCGTAGAGTATACATATCTTATATCAATAGTCAGCAGTACACGTTGTAGACTAAAATGAATTCCAGCCATAACAGGCATATTAAATCCTATTCCAGATGCGTTAAATCGTTCGTAAGAGTTATCCACAGTCATTGATTCTTGTGCGTAGACAATTCCAAAACCGATACCGATATATGGATAGTAATCTAATGTGTTCGGTTTGATTTGACCAACTGACATAATATTGAATGAAAATCTAGAGACTCTCCAATCGTTGTTTGAAACATTTGTTGATCCATCGACAGTAAATGCAAGAAATTTTAATGGTTGAAGTCCGATAGTTAATCCCATATCGTAAGTAAGATTATTGTCTGTAGCACCTTCAAGATAATATGCAATAGTGTTATTAAAAGTTATCCAGCTAGTAGCGTAAGCTTTTTTATGAGTAATACTATTAATGAATAAATTTATTGATATAAAAATAAATAGACAATATATTGTTTTTTTAAACACAGAATTTTACCCCTTCAACTTTTTCAATAGCTTTATATATTCCTTCTAACTCTTCAAATGTTAGGAGAATAGTTGTTACTGATAGCGATATATATTTTGATGTAGCACCTTCAATAACGGTAGTTGTAACTTCACGATCAGGTAGATCAAAAACTTTTTTACACCCATCAAGAAACGCATCGTTATTTACGCCTATAATTTTAAATGTAAAAATTGTAGGGAACTCTTGTAACTCTTTTAAAATTTCCATATTAATAAATTTTGTACCTCAATTGTTGCGTATATAGTAACGCACATAATTATCATGTAATAATATTTTACTGAAGTAAATCTTTACTACCATAGTGATAATGTAATAGGATATCTTAATAAGCTGGTATTGTAAACCAGTAAAAGTATAACTGTAAAATATATTTTTATTATACATTACTATTATTTTGTATAAAGTTTATCGTTTAAAATTATTACAATCCTATAACGTATGATTGAGTAAGATATTATTTTATCCAACCTTTTTCATCTAAAAAAGTTATCGTTATAGATTCTTGCATACCACCAATCGTCACTGTGTATGGAAAGTTATTTTTCCATGTATAAATAGTTCCATTATCATTTAAAGATAGCATAAATATTCTATATTTATCATCAACTTCTAATAGTATGTGCATACCCTCATACTCTTCTGATCTCCATCGTCCATAATAATCAGCAACAGTTTGCTTTACGTTAGTTTCAGCAAAAAGAGAAGTTTTTCATTGTAGTTTAATATGGGATATATAAAAGTTGATGGATATTGATAGAGTTTATATGTATTGAAATAGTTTTCATCTGTTTTGATAGCGTTCGTAATATCTTTACCGTTATAAATAATTTTTGGTATACCTTTAAGTATAGAGTACTTCATTTCTGGTGCATGAGCAGATTTATAGAGTATTATTTTTTGATTATTAACAGATGCTGTATCTACATAAGCTTTATAAAGTACGCCTATATTTTTTTCGCCCCCCTCAGTTCCATAATGAGTATCGTATCGTCCAACCTCTATCGTTACATTACCTTTATAACCAGTGAAATGGTTAGCTTTCAGGATTTTTTCTTTGTTTTTTGGATCTTCAGTATTTATAAAATTTTCATCATTAACCACATCATTTGCATAGAGAGTTAATGTTGAAATTAGCATAAATATAGATATAAATATAGTAGGTAGTTTTATCAGTTAGGACTCCTTGAGTAGCTATTGTTATCAGATATGATACTACAATTTATTGTTAATAACAATAATGAACTACTTAAATATGTAATAGTTTGTGAAAGACAATGATGTGATAACGGTGTTAATATGGTGGTTATGTAATGATAATAATAAGATGATAGTGATAAGATAATAATGTAGGATATATTAATAAGGTAAGGTATTGTAAACTAGTAAAAACATTATCTTTTAGGATTCGTTATTTGATTTTGTATTAATTAGTATTTGTAAAAATTATTGATAAAAATATATTACACAACAGTTTTGTGAAGTTAAGAAACACACTATTCTAATAACTGTTTTCATTTAAGGGAAAAATTATTATCCATTATATATTAGAAAGTTCCAAAGAGAGTTACTATTTTTTACAAGTAGCTAGAATATCAAAGTGAGTATTAGATGTGTTTGCAATAGTGTCTGCTGTGATTTCATTTAAAGTATATTTTTCATCATCTAGCTTAAACACGTTATAACCGATACTGTTTAAAAGTGTTACGATTTCTACTCTTTTTTCTACAGGTAATAGTTTGTAGATTTCAGTTTGTATAACAGGTTTAAATTCTTTTAAAATATCTTTTAATGCTTTTAGCACATATAAATCGTTACCTTCTGTATCTATCTTGATGAACGATAATTTACTTAATTTATCATTTAAAAAGTTGCTTCTTAGTAATTTTTCTATATCTATACTTTGCACTTTCAGTTTTGCAAAGTGTCCATGTTTAAATTTATTAAACTCAGACAAATTTCCACCGTTACAGAAACCAAAATCAGAGTAGTTAAATATCAAATCTTCATTACTATTAGCAACAGCAAACTGGTAAGGTAGAATAGACATATTATCCATATTAATAGAAACATTTTTATTTAAGACTTTGAATACATATTCGTTAGGTTCAAAAGCTAAAACAAGTCCGTTGTTGCCAGCAAGTAGCGCATAAAGAAGTGTTGTATCCCCTGTATGAGCTCCTACATCAATAACTATATCTCCACTTTTAATATAATTGCTGTAAAAGTCTAAGATATCATTACTAAAACTTTTTCTTTTTTCGCTAGGGTGCAACCATTGAGCATAATTAATATTTCCATGCTTAGTTTCATGGGTAGTTAGTTCATATGGAAATGATTTTGTACTCCATTTTATAGGCAAAAGTTTGAAAATATCTTTTAGTTTCATCAATTCCTCTTAATATAAATATCATTAACAATATCATATATACCTTTTCAAGTCAAATAAAGTATAGCAGTAATTAAAGTACAAAGAGTTGATAAATAGATAAAAAATATGTATAATAATTTTAAAGTTATGATTGTTTCTATAGGTAAATATATTAATTAATGGTAGCTTCTTAATAGATCGTTGAATAATCAAGACACTATATCTATCAATAATTATATCAAGATAAAATCAGAAGTTATTTTGATCTGTAAGATAGATAGATTTATAAATTAAAGGTATAAAATAAATGCAAAAAAATATTGAAGTAAAAAACGATACTCCGTTTGTATCAGTTATTCTCCCAACTTACAACGGTGCAAAATTTATCGAAGAAACTTTACAATCTGTATTAGATCAAACATATAAAAATTTAGAGATTATTATTATTGACGACTGCTCAACAGATAATAGTTACGACATACTTAAAAGTTATGCAGATAAAGATGATCGAATAAAACTTTATAGAAATGATAAAAATTTAGGTATAGGTAAGAATAGTAATAAGGCGTTATCATTAGCAAGCGGTGAGTATATTATGATGCAGGATCACGATGATCTATCATCGCCTGTAAGAGTTGAATATATTGTTAAAGTTCTTGAAGAGAATCCACATATCACAGGTTGTGCAACAAGAGTAAAAAAGATTAAAGAATCTACAAATGATTATACGCATGATCTATCTGATCCAAGAGTGGCGTATGATGATGAGTATATCTATGCGACTGAAATTTTTGACAGACTGATATTACACCCAACAACAGTTTACAGAAGAAGTATATTAGAGGGTATAGATAAACCATATTCTGGTGAATTTAAAATTGTTTCAGATGATGATCTCTTTTATACATTAAACAAAGCAGGTGCAAGATGGTTTTTTCTAGATAATAGATATTTACTTTATAGAGAACATAATAGTCGAACTTCTGTATCAAATAAATTTTTACATTATAATGAAAGAAAGGTAATGATAGATAGAGTTATAAAAGATCTGCTACCGTTTGCAACAGATGAGGATATTAAGCGTCATGCAATAATCCAATCAAGACGTGAAGTTTTATCTTATAACGGAGAGTTAAGCGAGTGGGCTATATCGTGGTATAAAAAGATAATAGCATATAATTTAGAAAGCAAAAAATTTAATCATGAGAAACTTTTAGAGATCATGGCTATCTATTGGAAGCTGTACGCTACACTTACTAATATAAATTCTCCACTTAAAGCGTATAAGATGTATCATTCAATTGAAGAGTTATCACCGTATTTAGAAAGCAAAGGGAAATTTTTTAAAGAGTGGTATAAAAGATTTACTAGAGGAACGAAGTGGAGATTAATAGGTAATAAAGCTCTGAAAAAAAAATAAGTTATCACACGTGATATTTATTAATGTATCACAGGTGATAAATGATTAAGTTATCACACTTGATATTGAGACGATGTGTAATTAAAATAGTTATAATATATTTTACTCAAGTAAAACTCTTACATTTATTTATGATAATGTAATAGGATCTCTTAATAAAGGGGTATTGTAAACCAGTAAAGAGGATAATTGTAAGATATCTTTTAATGATACTTTATTATTAGTTTGTATAAATGTTATCGCAAAAAATTACTACAATCCTAGACAGTACGATTGACAAGGCATTGATAAGATAATGGTGCGATGATAATTATGAGATCATATTACGAACTAATATTATGTTGTTGCGTTAATGTATGGTTGCAAAAATATTTGGTATAAATTAGATTGACCGCCTCAATCAAGGTTTTGACAAGGCGATCAACCACTAATTCTTATACTGTACAATTATAGTTACTAATCTTGTGCTGTTTTCTAATTCTTATACTGTACAATTATAGTTACTAAACTTGTGATGTTTTAATTCTTATACCGTACAATTATAGTTACTAGATTTGACCTGTTCTTTTCTTCCAATAATCTTGAGCACAAATTTTTCCAAGAAATTCTACTACCGTTTGACAACCGATGAACGAAGTTTGTTGTGTCGGAACATCAAGAGGAGGAGCAATTTCTACTAAATCAAACCCTACGATCGGATGTTTACTAGCAAGGGCTGTAAGAGTTTCACGCATCTCTTGAAATAATATTCCATTAGCTTCTCCTGAAACACAACCTGGAACTATTGAAGAATCAAAAGCATCGATATCAATAGTTACATAAACTGGTTCACCTTCAGGAACAATCGTTGCAATACCATCTGGACCTAATTTACGAAACTCTTTCATACCAACAACTCTATTTCCATCGTTGATAGAATCTATAGTGTTGAAAGCTCTAACGCTACGAATACCAACTTGTGTTAAACTTTTCACAAAAGGCATTTTTTTGATATGTGTCATAGGGTGTGAGTTAGTAAATTCAAACCCTTCTGAACACGGTGAATAATCTGGGTGAGCATCAAACTGTATAACATGAAAATCATGACCAAGTACATCGTATCCTGCCACAACTGGATAAGCTATTGAATGATCGCCTCCAAAAGTTACAAGGAATGCTCCCTTTCTAAGAACACTTCTTACTTTCTCTGTAATACGAGAAAGGTTTCCTTTTAAGTCTAAAGGAGTGATATTCACATCACCTAAATCAACGATACGATTTTCTTGTAGTTCACGAGTAAGATATATTTTTGCATCATCAAAATCGTAGTAACCTTTACTGTTATAACGAAGTGATTGCTCTCTAAGTCCTCTAGGACCGAAACGAGTACCTGTCATAAAAGGCATACCCTCATCGTATGGTACGCCTAATATAGCGATCTCAAAATCTGTTTCCATCATAGCTTTTTCGTTTTCTATATGTTTACTACGCAAAAAAGTTGGAATACCTGAAAATGGAAATGTTGAATAAAGACGTTCTGGTGTGTTCATAATTATTTCTCCTAATTTTTAAATTAATAAATAAAATTTTCTAAAACCTAACCGAGTAGGTTAATTAAATATATATTGAACGGTACAAGAATTAAATCTTGTAAAAATCCGCCAACAATCGGTACAACAAGAAATGCAACTCTTGATATACCATATTTTTCACTAACACTTTCCATATTTGCAATACCGTTTGGTGTTGCACCGAAAGCATGTCCAGTCATACCAGCACACATAACAGCTGCATCAAAGTTTTTACCTAACACTCTAAACACTACGAAGTAGATAAAACTTAAAATAATAACAACATCTAATGCTAAAATAACAAGCATAGGAATTGCTAAATCAAAAAGTTCCCATAGATTTAATGATATTAACGCCATAGAGAGGAAAATACCAAGAGATATTTCACCTATCTTATCCACAGTAGCTTGGTTAATCTTTATGATAGGTTTAACCTCTAAAATGTTTCGAACTATCATTGCCATAACAATCGGTCCTGTAAAGCCTGGAAACTTGAATGAGAAAGTATCTCCAATTATATTAAATAAATATCCTCCAATAACAACAAATGTGCCTAAGAAAGCTATATGTATAAAAATTGAGTGAGGATCACTACTTGGAGTATCTTGAGCTTGAAGATTACGAACATTATCTTTAATTTCTTGCATAGTAGCATCTTTATCAGGACTCTCTAAACGATATTTACGAATTAATCGTCCACAAAGAGGACCACCTGCAAAACTTCCGATTACTAATCCAAATGTTGCAACAGCCATACCTACTACCATTGAACCTGTATGTCCCATATCTTCTAACATTTTAGCGTAAGCAGCAGCTGATCCATGTCCTCCTGCTAATGGCGCTGGACCTGTTATAATTCCGAAAACAAGATCTTGTCCCATAAGAAATGCTCCACCTACTCCAATTATACCTTGAAGAACGATGACGCAACCAGTAAGTAAGAAATAAATAATTAACTTTGATCCACCTTTCTTTAACAACGCTAAACTTGCTGTAAAGCCTATAGCTGTAAAGAAAAGATATTGAAAATCATTTTGATATGCTTTGTCAAGGTTGATTGAAACAAAACCTGTTTGATAAAAAAATAGATTTAATAGTGCGAATAAAACACCACCAATTACAGGTGCGGGGATACAAAGCTCTTGTAAAAAGTTTACCTTTTTTTTGATAAATGCACCTAAAAGAAGAACCAGTATTGCTAGAATAACTGAGGCTAGCGCTCCTAAACTAAATACAAGCTGACCAGTCTCATTGAAAAAAATCGACATATTTCCCTCCAGTAAAGATTATAATTATGGGTATTGTAATTAATAAAAACCCATTAATAAGTTAAAATTATTCTATCTACACAGCTAACTAAAAATACTCTATGATATAGTAAATACAATAAATATTTTATATGAAGTATCGTAAGTTACTATTAACATTATGTAAAATTATTAGTTGATTGCATTATATATTCATACATACACATAATCAATGTCATATATATAGATAAGATAACTCATTATAATATGTAAGTCAATTATAAAATACGTAATAATTTATATAATTTAATACAATGTTATAAATTTGAGAAGAAAAATGTGATTAGATTTCCATTTTAAACTATCTATAAAAATTAAGAAAATTAACACAGATATAGGGATATATCGGTTGTTTTTCGTTAAAAACACTGTAATTAAATGATATTTTGGTAATATAGATAGGTAGGAAAAATATTTGAATTTTGTTGTAATATCGTTTTGCTAAAATAATAATAGCTAAATATATAGATTATTAATATATGTATGGTTTTCAAGATATTTTCTAAAGCTGTGATAGTAGAACAGATGTATTATTATTTATAAGTGGGTATGTGAGGTTAATATGAATAGAGTGATAAAAAGAAGTTAAGTCTTATAAAAAAGAAGTTAAGTTTTGTGTAAGAGTATAAAATGGATCTTAAAATATTTAAAAAGCAGTACGATAGTTTTGCTATCATACTGCTAAAAATTTATTAACTTAATAAAAAATTGTATATAATTCTTTATATATAAAACACCTATAATAATTGATTATACTTACACCTAACATCTTATAATTTACTATAAATCAATAGTGGCACTAAACGGTTTATAGTATGAGAAAACAAATTTACAAGGAGAATCTTTTAGCAGTGCTGATATTTTTTCTAAAAACTCTTTGAGATCGTAAGTGATGAAGTCTATATAGATGTAGCTACCTATCGATCTTCCAAGTTCGATAGATGGTGTAAGAGTAGCTATTTTATCAGAAACATCTTGTGCATGAGCTAAAGCCTCTCTCAACTCTAAACCTTCTTTATTTATCAGAACAAGAAATCCAGCAACAGCTCCCATCTTTAATAGTTCTAGGTTTATATCGTTATTGTTACTGTAGTAACCATTTAGTAGAGAGTAAAAAGAAGTTATTCCAAAAGTAACATCATATCTAAAAGGAGAATACTCATTATCATCTAGTTCAAGTTGAAATGATGTAAATCTCTCTTGAGGATTATCAAAATATCGTTTTTCGTTTTTCTCTAATGTATCGATAATATGTTGTTTGAGATCAGAGAGAGGGATCATGTTGTCAAGTTTTGTATCGGCTTTATCAACAGTACCGATATATAGATTACCCATAGCTTCGCCAGTAACCATATCCATCATAAGAAAAAAGATATGATAGGAATCATTATCACCCAATTTACAAATGTGTTCATTGTAAAATTGTATATTAAAATCATCGCTATCACTTTGATAATCAACAGCTACTAACATATCAGAAATAGCGACACTTACATCTTGCATTTTGAGCGTAAATCCGTCAGATTTATCACCTTGCATAAACGGAGTGAACGTCCATTTCTCTTTAAATTTTTCAGGCATTTGAGATACGATATAAGGTGTTAGATAAAATAGATATGCGTTACCTTCACAAGTAAATGTAAATTCAAAATCTCCACCTAGATTAAAAAAGATATTCTCAGATATTAAAGATACACCTTCATTTGCAAAATCGGTAATTGAGGCAGGATCGACAGATTTATCTTGAGCTTTCATTTTAGTTAACATATCAGAAAGTTTCTCTTCGTTTTCTGTAAACCAGTTCCAAAATTTTTCTACACGTTTTTTGAATGATAGATTGTTTTTATCATTTGCTAAACAATCAACTAGACAAGCAGATAGATCTTTATAGATTTCATCATCTGCATTATCCTCAGGAATATCTTCTAAAATATCTTCAATATATTTTTGTACTCTACTATATTCATGAGTTCCATTACAACAAGCGAATGCAAGTCTGTACACCCATTTAGGATCAGTTGCACCCTCTTCTTTGAACGACTCTAATAAGGTTATAGCTTTATCATATTCATTGATATTATTATATGCACGAGCTAACTGTCCTGATAGATCAAAATCTTTTTCATACCCTTGAAACCCTTCAATAAGTGCAATGATTTGATTATACTTATCTTCATCATATAGTTTCTCAACCTTTTCTAATATTACATTTTTCATTAAGCATTCCTCTTGAAATTATTATTTTAAGTACAATATTGTATATATTTTTTTATGATTTATGTTAGAGAGATAATTTCGCTATACGGTTTAAAATATGAGAATTGAAATGTACAATTATAATTTCCTCGCTCAATTATAGTAGGTACTTTCTCCAAAAACTCTTTTAAATCGTAGGTGATAAAATCTATATAGATATAGCTACCGTCTAACACCCCTGTATAAATTGATGAAGTTTGTGCAACTATTTTCTTAGCAAGATCATCAGCATGAAGTAAAGCTTCATTGTATTTAACATGATTAAGAGTTGTAAGTTCTGCGTCTTCATGCTTAGTTAAAATAAGAAAAACTGCAACAGCTCCCATTCTTAATAAAGATAAATTAATTGCATTATCATTTGCGTAATAACTATCAAATAGCTCTCTAAATGTAGTCCCGCCTTGATTAACATTATACCTGAAAGGAGAGTGTTGATCGGCTTTTAGTTTGAACGTAAAGTATGTAAATCTATCTTGAGGATTATTGAAGAATTGTTTGTTATCATTTTCTAACTTATCAATAATATACTGTTTAAGATCGGTAAGAGGGATCATTCCATCGGTTTTTAATTCACTCTTATTAACAGTACGTATATATTGATAACCGATAGATTCACCGATTACAATATCCATCATAAGAAAGAAAATATGATAAGCATCTCTATCATCAAGTTTGCAAACATGTTCATTAAAAAACTGTAAATTAAATCTGTTACTATCTTTGTGATAATCAACAGCCACAAGCATATCAGAAAGTCCAACTGTTACATCATTTATTTTGAGTTCTAAATCATTAGATACGTTACCGTTCATAAACGGATTAAACGTCCACTTCTCTTTAAACTTTTCAGGCATTTCAGATATTATATAGGGAGTTAAATAGAATAGATATGAGTTGCCTGCACAAGTGAATGTAAATTCAAAATCTCTACCTAAATTATACTCAAGTTTATCAGATATTAAAGATAAACCGTTACGAACTAAACTACTCATCGCTTCAAGATCAGTTGGTGATTTTTTATCGTTCATCATGCTTATCATATTTGAAAGGGTGGTCTCATTATCAGTAAACCATATCCAAAAATTTTCTACACGTTTTTTGAATGATATATTATTTACATCGTTTGCTAAACATCCGACTAATAAACCTGATAGATCTTTATATATTTCATCATCTGCTTTATCAATAGGGATATCATTTAAGATATTTTCAAGATATTTTTGTACTCTACTATATTCTTTAGTTCCTTTACAACAAGCGAACGCAAGTCTATAAACCCATACAGGATCTGTTTCACCTTTATCTTTGAACAGTTCTAATGTCGAGATAGCTTTACTGTACTCTCCTATATTACTGTATGCACGAGCTAACTGTCCTGATAGATAGTAATCATTTTCATAGCCATCGATATCTTTAATCAATGAGATAATTTCATTGTGCTTAGCTTCACCATAAAGTTTATTGATTTTTTCGGATGTTACATTTTCCATTAAACTTTTCCCTTGAAATTATTATGTTAATCGCAACTCTATATCTGTAATTATAGTGTGATAATATTGAGCAATATTTTAAATTGTGATAGTTTTATTATTTGGAATGTTAAAAAAAAATAGAAATGTTAATAGAGGAGATGAATTTTTCATAGGACACTCCGTAAAATGTAGTCTATCAATCATTATTATATACCGATTAATTGTATATAACAATAAATATTTTATTAAATTAATATGTTAATTGATGAAAAGGATCATCCTTTTTTAAAGTTGATTAAAGTGTATAAGATTACTATTTTGTCTAAAATACGATAGATGAAACTTATAAGGATACTGTTTGAATATTTTCGGTAGTTCTAATAAAAACTCTTCTATATTATATATAACAAAATCTATATATATGAAAGCGCCGATCGATCTACCTATATTAATAGCTGTACCTAGTGCCACGATTTCATCGGTAAGTTTCTGAGTATTTTTTAAAGTTTCGTCGTTTATTCCTTCATTATCTTGCAGAACAATAAACCCAGTATAAACCCCCATTTTCAATAAAGTTATATTAATTTTATTCTCTTTAGCGTAATACTCATTTTGTAGTTGATGAAAAGATGTTGTACCGAAATTAACCTCATATCTTAAAGGAGAAGTTTCGTTATGTTCGATCTCCATTTTGAATGTTATAAATCTATCTTTAGGATTTGTAAAAAGTTTTCTATCACTACCTTGAAGTGTATCGATTATATTTTGTTTAAGTTCGGTAAGAGAAACCATATTATCTAATTTTACATCGCTTCTACTTACGCTATTGATATAGATATGCCAGATAGCCTCTCCTATAGCAAAGTTTGCCATAGCTAAAAAAGTGTTATAAGCTAATGGGTCATCAAGTTTAGATAGATGTTGATTGTAAAACTGTAAGTTGAAACCAGTCTGGTTTGTATCGCTACCGTAATCTACTGCGACAAAAATATCATTAATATGAAGAGTTTGATTTATATCAGGCAAGTCTACCGAAAACCCCTCAATGTGTCCCATTGAAAACGGAGTGAACGTCCATTTATCTTTAAACTCTCTAGGCATTTTAGATATTAGATACGGTGTAGTATAAAATATAGATGGGTTTTGTCTACTAGAAAAACCGAATTCATAATCTCCACCGAAATTAAAAAATAGCCCACTAGATATTAATGATATACCGTCACTCACAAAGTCAGTAACTTCATCTGGATCTTCAATACTATTATTTTTCATACGATCTATCATATCTGAAAGTTTCACTTCATTTTCAGTAAACCATATCCAGAAATTTTCTACACGAGTTTTGAAAGATAAATTACCAACATCGTTTTCTAAACATATAATTAAAAAATCTGATAGATCGGTATATACTGCGTCATCGGTTTTATCTGTTGGAATATTGTTTAAAATATTTTCAATATATTTTTGTACTTTATGATACTTTTTTGTACCGATACAATGCGAGTATGCGAGTCTATAAACCCACATAGGATCGTTTATACCTTGCTCTTTAAATTGATGTAGAGTAGTGATAGCTTTATCATATTGCTTACTATTATTATATGCACGAGCTAACAGTCCTGATAGTTCGTAATCGTTTTCGTATCTTGGAAAATTTAAAATTGTTGAGATTATTTTTTCATGTTCATCTTTTTTAAAATATTTTTCAATTTGTTTTAATATTATATCTTTCATCTGTAAATTACTCATGATAGATTATTTTTTTATCCATCCATTTTTATCTAAAAAAGTAATTGTAGTTCCTTCAGTCATACGAGAACACTCTATTGTATATGGAGTATTATCTTTCCATGTATAGATATCTCTATTATCTTCTATTGATAACCCTGTTATTTCATATTTATCATTTACATTTAAAACAACAAAATACCCATCACTTGAAGTTGACATATCGTAATAATTTTGAATAGTTGCAGTCAGATCAATTTCACCAAAGAGAGCGTAATATCCTTTAAATTTAGCGTAGAAATCTTCTGATGCTAGCATATCAGTTATCAAACCGTACGGATATTTATAGAGTTGATATGTTGTGAAAAAGTTTTTATGAGTTTTGATAACTTGAGTAATATCTTTACCGTTATGAATAACTTTTAATTTGCCTTTGATTAGAGAATATTCAAGCTGAGGTGCGTGAGTTGATTTATAGAATATTACTTTTTGATTATCAGTAGATGTCATATCTATATACGCTTTATAAGTTACACCTATATTTTTTCTACCTTTATCATTTCCACCGTACCCGAATTCGTAACTTTCAACTTTGATAGTAATATTACCTTTATATCCGATAAAATTATTAGCTTTAAAAATCTGTGCTTTAATTTTAGGATCAGCGACATTTATTTCAATCTTAGCACTACTGTTATCTTTTGCGTAAAGTGTTAATGCTGAAATAAGTATTAGTATAATTGTGAATATAGGGTTAAGTTTTTTCATAGAATTCTCCGTATAGTAATTAGGTTTGTATTTTAGTCTATATATTAAATTATAGCAAATGCTAAATACAGTTTATTTATAGGGTAGATAGAGTGAGGTAGGTTACTGTATTATTAATAGAGAGAAATAGAGTAGAGAGTAAGTATTAAGATAGAACGAAGAAAACAAGAAAGTCTTGGATAAAATGCAGATTAATAATGATATAGTAAGCTCAAATGCTAGAGAGGTAGAAATATAGAATTTATATGTAGATGGTTGAGTTCTATAAGTGTTTGCTGTATAGTAAATCGTAAGAATTATTTTAATAATTCTTAAAAATAAAGAGTACTGTGTAATGCCGTAAAAAATATATTAAATGGAGGAGTAAAGATGTTTCAGTGTCGTGCATATAAAGAAATATTAAAAGACTATACTAATCAAACAAAACTTCCAAAAGATATGGTATTCAAACTCAAAGCAGAGAGAGCAGAAGCGATGTCTGTGTTAGTGAAGAATGAAATTTCTAGTGATTGTTGCTTTGATATTGATGATTCAAACTGGTTGTATCGAGAGCGTACGGATAGTCAGCATTATATGCTTGTTGCCACAAGTGGGCAAGGCGATGAGTGGCTCTTACAGTTTGACAAGAATGTCATCTGGTTTTTAGATCATGATTGTTGGGAAGAAACAAGGGCTCTTACTTGTATGCAGATTGGGTTTGAACAATTTGTAGTGATGGCAGATTTACTCAAGCAATATGAAACAATTGAAACACCAACCTCTAAGGATATTAAATCTCTTATGCATAGTATGTGTGAAATCCATCAAACTTTACCAACACTTTTTCCATTTTCATTTTGTTAAAATTGACATATAGAAAAGTTAAGAATATTTTAATGCTTCATAGTATTATGATTAGAATAGTCCCTAATAAAGCTAATAACCATTGTACGTAAGTAGATATTTACTAAGATGTTATCTATTATCATGGGTGGATGAGTAAATGGAAAACGAGATTAACAAAGTTGCAAAAGTTACCAATATCTAAAAACTACACTTTAAGTAAAGGTTTATCAGAAAGTGAAATTTGTATGGCTGAAGAGATATATGAAATTACCTTTCCACCTGAATTAAAAGAGATGCTGATGATGTTCAATCCGTATCAATTATATGATTGGTCAGATTTTTCAAAAACCAATATTGAGATTATTAAAGGTAGTTTGAGTTCTCCAATTAGAGGTGTACTGTTTGATGTAGAACGTAATAATTTTTGGATAAACTCATAGGGAGATAAACCAGAGAATATTGATGTAGCTTTAGAAATCGTAAAATCATATATGGATAAAGTTCCAAAACTTATTCCGATCTATTCACATAGATATATACCAAGTTCACTAAATGAAATCGGTAATCCAGTTTATTCAGTTCATCAAACAGATATTATCTACTACGGAAAAGATTTATGGGATTATTTTAATATAGCGTTTAATGAGATCAAAACCAACATTCTTTTTTGGAGTGAACTTTGTGAATGAATGTGATAACCGTATTTTATATCATAACATACTGCTATAAAAATTATACTATAATGGAGAGGTATTAGATGAATTTTTTCAATAAGATATTTAGTAAAGATAAAGAGGTAAGTTTAGCAGAAAAAAATAAAATAGCTGTTAAATACAATGATGAATTTTTAGATGATGTTTATTACTCATATCACACATATGTTTTATATGATAATTATCTCCCTGATGAACATAAATATAAAAAAATAATACGATATTATGCTTGGGGAATTTTAAGATCAAACTATAAAAAATGGATTGTAGAGGTTTTAGATAAAAAGAGTATGCAAGATTTAAATAATCTTATTTTTCAAGAAACAAGAAACCAATTATTTCCAGGTGTTACTGGTCATGCAAGTTTAGAGATTTGTGTTGTATTTGCAGCAATCGCTTGTGGAGATTATGCAACTGTTGAGAGCTACTATCCACATGATATGCCATCGCCTTTTGGTGGTTCTACATTTAGTATCTGTGCAACCTCTCTTTTAATGGGTATATGGTATAAAGATGAGAGCATAATAAATAATATAAAACCTAAGGTAGAGAGATATTTGAAAGGTAAAGAAACGTTATGGTATAGAACTTTTTTAAGCTACCTATATAACTTATATAAAAAAAATGTTCAAGGTATGGAAGATGATATACAGTTAATTTGTAAAAGTTATAGCAGGATTGATATTAGTGATGCCGAGAAAAAATTGTGTTTATGTGCACATGGTTTAATTATATTAACTTACAGAATTTATCCAGATATTAAAATAACTTTACCTAAATATAAAAACTTTAGTGAAGAGTATATTATGTGGAGATTAGAAAATATAAATCCAACCTTAGAGTTATATTTCAGATATCCAGAAGAGATGAAGGGACTGAATGATGTGTTACTGCATCCATTAACAAAAACTGTACTATATCAACGACTTAAAGATCATACAGGTTATAGTTCTGCTATTCGTAAGGAGTGGACTGTAGATAGAGATCAAATGATTGAAAACTTTGCTACAGAGATTATTAAGAGTAATAAATTGTAAAACGGATAAGTTTAGATTATTGGGTGGAGAACTTGGATTGTAAAACGGATAAACTTAGATTATTGAGTTGGGAACTTAGATTATAAAACGGATAAGTTTAGATTATTGAGTTGGGAACTTAGATTGTAAAACGGATAAGTTTAGATTATTGAGTGGGGAACTTAGATTGTAAAACGGATAAACTTAGATTATTGAGTGGGGAACTTAGATTGTAAAACGGATAAGTTTAGATTATTGAGTTGGAAACTTGGATTGTAAAACGGATAAGTTTAGATTATGGAGTGGTAAACCTAAACGTAAACATAAATCTTTAAACTGTATTACCAAAAACTTTACCGATACCTTGCAACGATTTCATTTTTTTGATTAAAATATCTGGGACGGTAGTAGAGGTTTCATTCTCCCAAAGGCTTCCGGGTAGAGGATCGTACGGGTGAGCATGGATAGTTATTTTGCCGTGCCATCTATCTATAAATTTTAAAGTTTCTAGATAAGTAAATTCATCTTCGTAAGGCAATCCAAAAATAAGATCCACAACGATTTCAAATTTATTATCAAGAAATAGTTCAATAGCTCTCTCAGTTTCTTTAATACCACTTCGTCGTTTCATAATTTTTTGCATTTTATCTGATGCAGATTGTAAACCTATAACGATCAATTTATTATCACAATATTTAACCATTAAATCGATCAACTCTTTTGTAACTCCAGCTGGATCAAGTTCAGATGGAAAAGTACCGAAAAATATTTTACCGTTATCTTTTATTAAGCCTCTAATAGTTGATAGAAGGTTTTCTATAGCTTCAAGATTTACACCTTTATTATAGTAATATGATGATGCATCAGGGGCTATAAATCTAGCTTCAGCGTATCCTTTTCTGCTTAGTGCAAACTCTATTTCATTTGCGATAAAATCTACCGATCTATATCTTAATGCACCTGAAAACAGTTTAGGTGTTTGGCAGTATGTACATTTTGATATGCAACCACGAATTAATTCAATAGGTCCAAGTGATACTTTTTTACGAGGGAAGACATGAAAATCATCAAGATTTTTAACTTTCTCACCAGCGATAACAGAGTACTTTACACTGTTGCTAAATATATCTTTAATAACTTTCTCTATAAGTAGTTCGCCTTCACCAGTTGCTACAATATCAAAATTATCAACAAGTGAGTTAGGTCTTGCAGATGCGTGAGGGCCACCGATTATAGATGTTATATTTTTGCTTTTTAATTTTAAGGACTCAACAAGATCTATATTTTTATCGATAGATCGTGAGGCTGATGAGAAGATAGCGATATCGTTATCTGATACAAAATCGTAAGCTTTTTTAAAATCTGTAACAAAATAATCTTCGTTAGGAAAGGCTTTTTCATATGCAGCCATTAAGACTCGTATCGAGTGTTTATTGATAGGGTCTTTAATAAATACTGTTCTACGGTTCATTAATTATTTTTTTACCTTAAAAGTAAGATTATCTCTGCCTATAACGGTTACGGTATCGCCTTCGATGATACTATTATCATCAGATACAACGTTCCATATTTCACCATTGATAAATATTTTGCCTTTAGATTTCTCAGTATCGAACTCTAAAACTTCTGCTGTTTGATCTATTAACGCATCTCCACCAGATACAGATTTACGTCTAAAGTCAGCTAGCAGTAATCTTCCTATAAGTAATACTATTGCCGCAAAACTTCCTATAATAAAGAATATTAATGTGTACGATACAGATATCCCCATATTATTTTCTCCATCAAATAACATTAGTAATCCTGCAACCATAGATATGATAGCAGATATGGATAATACTCCAAACGATACGATGAACAGTTCTAGTATGAGTAGAAACACTCCAAAAATCATTAGAAGTAATCCGAATATATTTATTGAAATAATGTTAGATCCAACAGCGAAAAATATTAATGATGCAATACCAACACCTAAAAATATAAATGTTCCGGGTGCTTTTAATTCTAAGCCGATCATCAAGATACCGAAAAAGAATAGAGCTACTAATATATTTGGATTAGCTAGAAAAGATATAAATTTTTGTAAAGTTGTCATCTCTACTTTTATAATTTCAATTTCATTTGTTATATTAAAATGTTTTTTGATACTTTCAATATACATTCCATCAACGATTACGCTATCGATAATATTATTTTTTAACGCTTCAGAAGCTGTGAAACTTTTAGAGTCTACAACAATGCTAGTTGAAACATTAATATCTCTACCTCTTTTTTCAGCGATAGATTTAATTAATGCGACGGTATCATTTACAACTTTATCTTGCATAGCTCCGTCAATATCTTCACCAGATGATGATACAGGATGAGCTGCTCCAACATTTGTTCCGTCTTCCATAATAGCGTAGTTTGCAGCAAGTAAAATAAAAGCTCCAGCTGATGCAGCTCTTGCTCCTGATGGTGCAACATATACAACTACAGGAACAGTTGATGATAGAATTGATGTAACGATCTCTCTTGTAGAGTCAAGCAATCCACCCGGTGTATTAAGTTTTATAATCACGATAGATGAGTTATCGTTTGATACGTTATCGATTGTAGATTTTATATATTCGTAAGTACCGTTTGTGATGATACCTTTAATATCTATCTCGTACGCTTTTGATATATTATTTGCAAACGCTAAGTTGAACGGAATAAGTATTACAGCTAACATTAACAATATTTTTTTAATCATTATTTATCTCTCACATTTTTACTATACATCTAGACTTAAAAAAGTAAGCCATCTTTTATATCTCTCTATCTAATATAAAAAATAAGTTGTTTATCTATTTTTTATTTTGTTACTATATACGTTTATATTTAAAGAAGTACGCTCCATCTGTTGATACAAATTTTCTATAATATTTAGTATGAAAGTAGTCGGTAATATTTCTAACATATACAGACTCATACTCTGATTTAAGTTGTTTAGCATCAACGATATTTTCAGCGATCTCTGCAGCGTAATCATCGTGATCGGTAGCGATATAAAGTATCCCACCGATTTTTAGTTTACTAGCTAACTGATCGATAAAATGAGTTTTAAGTAATCTTCTTTTTTTATGTGCTTTTTTAGGCCATGGATCTGGAAAATTTACATAGATAGAGTTAAGATAATTATCTTCAATTAATCTAATGATGAGTGCTGTATCAAACTGAATAACTCTACAGTTATGTAGTTCTTGATTTCTTACCTTAGATACAGCTTTAAGAAACACCTCTTTAAAAACTTCTAATCCCAGAAAATTTTCATGAGCGTTACCACTTCCGATATGTGCTAAAAATTCACCGTTACCAATTCCTATTTCGAGATTAACTGGATTATTGAGATCGGAAGAGCGTCGTGTAGGGAAAGAGTGTACGT
>CAMRDM010000031.1 GCA_947041225.1 uncultured Deferribacteraceae bacterium
CACATTACTCGATCTCGTATGCCGTCTTCTGCTTGAAAAAAAAAAGCCAGCAAGAGTGTCTGTGGTGGCGGTGATGGTAGCGGTGATAACAACACTGGTGGCGATGGTAACGGTGGCGATGGTAACGGTGGCGATGGTAACGGTGGCGATGGTAACGGTGGCGACGGAACTGGTGGCGGTGGCGACGGTAACGGTGGCAACGGCGACGGCGATGGAACTGGTGGCGACGGTAATGGTGGCGATGGCGACGGTGGTAACGGTGGCGATGGAAACATTAATCCTATTTTCAAACCGTTTGACAATAATCTATATTTTGGAAGAACGCATCTAAATATTGATGAAAAAAAAGCGTACGATCTTGCTGTAAAAACTATGATTAATGATTATAGCGAACAACTTTCTATATATATTGCTGATGGATATGAAGTCGAAGGAAGAGTAAAAATCGATCTTGCTAAAAACGGTATAACAAATATTAAAAATAAAGATCAACTTTATAAAATAGTATCTTTTATTGTAAATGACGAACCTAGACTATTTCATATAAGTGGATCAGTTACAAGATCTACAGGGACAGAAGATGCTTCTGTACCTTACCTAAAAGATTCTAACGGTAATATTAAAGAGTTTTATATTCGTATAGGCATGAGATACGATAAATACGCAACTTATGTAGATGAGATGAATACTATTGAAATTAGAGTTAAACTAGTTCTTGATGCTTTAGGTGATACATCTAAAATGAGTAAACCTCAAATAGTTAGAAAAGCTTATGAAGAGTATCTTGCCATTGTATCTTACGGTATGAAAAGTTCTGCTGGAGATATTAGAGGATCTTTCTTAAAACCTGCTGATGAATATTATAAACTCTATAAAGTTGTATGCGAAGGATACGCTCGTTCAATGCTATACCTGCTTCAACGTTTAGGATTTAAAGCTATATATATCGAAGGCGCAGCATTCACTACAGAAAAGATTTTACACGCTTGGAATAAAGTAGAACTTAATGGAAAATGGTACAATCTTGATCCTACATGGGATGATTCTATGGATTCATTCTCACCTAATTCATTTAAAGATGAGTTCTTAAAATCAGATAGTGACTTTTCTGCTAAACATCCAGAGCCTCAAAAAGATCAGTACGGAAGAGTTATAGGATATCTATCACATGGTGTACAAATGCCTGCTTCTGCTAATAAAAGTTTAACGCCGTCTGAATATCAATAGATTAAAAGTAGATATCTAAATTTTAAGAGAAAGAAATTTCATTGAGAGCTAAACGGATTTTCTCCCAATCAATTTCTTTCTCTATATTACAATTTTTTATATTCTCTAAAATATTAAAGAAATATTTTTTACGCTGATTATGTTCTTCTTCAATTTTTTCTAATACTGGGCAAGGATCATCTATCTGTGAAAAATGAGTGTCGCCATTTTGAATGCTAAGTTTAAGTGCTTCTATCTGATCTGCCATACTAATAAAAAATCTGTTTAACACATCTTCAATCTGTAGTAAGAAATCTTTATATTTTAACTCATATACCCCAGTTTTAGCTGACCATACTGGGTTACCTTCTTCATCAACATCTTCAAAATCGTAATGTATTATCATAGCATCTTCTACATGGTAAAAGTAACAACTGCTATTATATCGCAAGAAACCTGTATCTAATCTGCCATAATCTAATAAGTCAGCTAGTGGAAAACAAACCATATCTTCTGATACAATATCTTCTTCTTCATCGCCAATTAAAGCATCATATTTTACCTGCATTACTCTTTTTTTATCAAAATTGTCTATGCTACTATAGAGATCATTTGGAATACCCACTGCTATAGCTGGTAAAATATCAAATAAATCTTCTAAAAATCTTATATAATAATAATCTAAATAAGGTGGTGTATCACTATATTGCGATAAAGTTTTTTCAGAGTTCTGAAACAATATAGTAGTACCAAGCTCTATATAAAAATAACTATCTGTTAAGAAAAACCAGCACAATCCTTCTCCATTAGGTTCAATATTCATCATGCAATTCTCAGGTGATTTTAACTGAAAATAAAACATATAACGTACTCCTTTTCCATATTGCAAACCGACTACTATCTAAGCTATTCGCTTTAAACTACTATTGAGCATAAGTATACTGCAACAATTCATACAAGTCTATCAACATTTTAATAGTTAATTCTCTATAATTTAGTACAAATATCTGAATTTCAGATTTTTATATTCTCCTATTATTATTAATCTACATGTTCAAAAAATCTACATACGCCTCTCTTAATTGTTGATATGATATATCTTTTCGTGTACAATCATCTTATGTATACTCATACAAATTCTTTTCTCTTGAGGCATATTTATGAATAATCAGTGCGATATGATTGTAATCTCAGGCTTATCTGGAGCTGGTAAATCATCTGCTATTAAAGTGATCGAAGATATCGGTTACAACACAATCGATAATGTTCCTCTTGAAGTCGTTGAAGGGGTTGCAAATATCTTCTACGCTGCTGGCAAACCTATTACGAAAATCGCTCTCGTTATCGACTCTAGATCTAAAGATAGTTCTCTCGCTTTTACCACTATAAAAATGCTTAAAGATAGGTATAACGCTAAACTTATATTTATGGACGCTCTACCTGAAACTATTATTAAAAGATATAAAGAAACTAGACACACTCATCCACAAGGTAAAGATCTGCTTGTTGCTATAAATGATGAAATAGAAATTATGAGTGATATAAAATCTATAGCCGACTACATCTATATATCTGACAATAAAAGCGTACACGATATCGCTTACGAACTTAAAAATTTCTGCGATAAAGATAGCTCTCTTTTACTCTCTCTATCTGTGCAATCGTTCGGATTTAAATACGGTGTGCCTATAGAGTCTGATCTCATATTCGATGTTAGGTTTCTTAAAAATCCTTACTTCGATCCCGAACTTAAAAAATTCAACGGACGGGATAAAGTGATCGATGACTTTATCGCAACTGATAAAAATTATCAACCGTTCTTAGATAAACTTGTTGATATGCTACGATTCTTACTTCCTTTATATATCGACGAAGGTAAAAAATATCTCAATATATCGATAGGTTGTACAGGTGGAAAACATCGATCTGTTATGATCGTTGAAAACCTCGCTAAAAAAATCGATACCATGAATTTAAAGATCGATACCATGATTAAACATCGTGATGTTGACAAATAGGTATAAAAACAAATATACTATATATGAAGTAGAGATATATAATCTATTTCAATTATTTTAGTTTGGTGACGGAAATGGTAAATATTGTAATTTTAACTCACGGTTTGTTCGGTGAAGAATTGTTTAAAGCTTCTGAAATGATAGTTGGAAAACAAGATCGTGTCGAGATACTCTCTATACAAAATGGTAGTGTTATACATGATATCGCTACACAACTTGAGGCTATTATAAATGTTAACGGGCAGTATGGAAATATCATATTTACTGATATGTTTGGTGGATCGCCATCTAACATATCGATAGGTTTTCTTGATAGTGGTAAATGTGAAGTTGTATCTGGAGTTAATCTTCCAATGCTCATCAAAGTGTTCTCTCTAAGAAGCAACAGTGAATTGTCTGTGCATGAACTAGCATTACAAACCGCTAAAGCTGGTAATGAGTCTATTAAAGTTGCTGGTGAAATATTACATAAAGATATAAAATAATCCGATATAAGATCATAATCATCATCTTACTCATATCAAGATTATAACCTTATATCAATATGGATCATATAGAAGTTGAAATTAAATTATAGATAGATTTATCTTTTTTTTGTATCTCCCCTATCTTAAAATGTTTTATAGCATGGTGTGAAATGGAACGTATAATCTTTAGAGTTGATGATAGGTTTATTCATGGACAGGTAATCGAAGGATGGATTAATCACTTCCTTATTAAAAATATCATCTTAATAAATGATAGTATCGCTGATGATGTGAAAAAAACTTTCATATATAAATCCACTATGCCTAGAAACACTAAACTAGATGTTATGAGTATAAATGCTTTTCTACAGCTAGATATTTTAAATGAATATAAAAAAGGATACCTTCTTATCATCGTTGGCTCAATACACGATCTAAAATTGATCAGTTCAAATATACCTAAAGAAAACTCTTATATAAACATCGGTTGCTTAGCTACAACTAGCCGTGATATAACTGTAACTGATAACTGTTTTATAAATAAAGAAGAGTTAGAGTGCTTAGTTAATATATCTAATAAATATTCTAAAGATATCTATGCTCATAAACTACCTTGGGAAAAACCTATCAATTTAAAAGATATACATAGCAATCAAACGAATATCGAAAAGATGCAAGGATGAGCTTACAACAAGGGATTTTGCTATTCTTTCTATCTGGATTTGCATCACTTGATAGAGTAGGAATAAATATGATGCTATCTCGTCCGATTGTTATATCTAGTATAATAGGTATCACTTTCGATCAGATACTTATATGTATCTTGCTTGGAGCGATATTTGAATTTATCGGTATGCTCGAAGTACCTGTTGGAACGGTTATACTTAAAGATGACTCGTTCGCTGGATACTCATCATCTGTACTTATATCATTAGGTGCAATATCGCATAATAATCTATCTATACTTTTAGCGATTATTCTAGTAACTCTTATGATCTATCCTGTAACATTAACAGATATCTATTGTAGAAAATTTAATAAATTAATGATTACTCGAGCCTTTAATGAAAATAAATCAAATGAAAATAGTGATAGTTTCTTGATACGAATAGGATTACTAGTATCTTTTATTCGTGGCGTTATTATATATAATTTAGCAACATTACTAATATTTCTTACCCTATATAATATAGACTATTTTACAAAAACAGAGGTCTCTCCAATATATTATTTAGTACTGTTATTTATTCTACTGATGGGGTGTTTATTTAGATTTCTTAACGGTGAACTTTTTATAAAGCTTATCTTTCTTGTAGTAGGCTTTGCTGCTTCATGGATAATATTATGAAACGATTATTTAAAGCTCTACCAACATTAATAAGAAGCATATTTTATCAAGCTAACTGGAATATTGAAAATATGCAAGGTACTGGATTTTCGTGGTTACTTAAAGATTTATCGAAAAGATTTAATATAGGTTTAGGTAATATTGGAAGTAACAAGAGAGCTGATTACTTTAATACTAATCCATATTTTGTAACATTTATGCTCGGTATGTTTTTGAAAGAAGCAGAATCAGGACAAGCAGTAGATGAATATAAATCTACCTACGCATCAGTTTTTGGAGCGTTAGGAGATTCTTTTTTCTGGCACTCATTACGTCCACTTACTTTTTTTCTATCGTTATTTATTGCGTTATACGAACCTATGTTTGCTATGTTTTTCTATCTGATATTTTTTAATATCTTTAATATAGGTTTTAAATTTCTTGGATTTTATTTAGGGTACAACTACGGTACAAATGTGATTGATCTCTTTCGTACTGTATCATTTGCTAACTGGTCTGATATAGCCGATATGGCATCAATCTTTTTTATGGGCGGTACTTTCGCCCTCGCTATAAAATATATCAGTAATAGCGATCCTATAAATTCAGTAGCTATATTTAAAACAGCTATATTTTTTATAGTAGGTTTTGTTACATCAAAGTATATAAACGCACCGTTCACACTGATTGCTGGTGCAATTATCGTTACAGCTATTATGCTTTTACAAAATATTTAAAGTGGGTATAGAATGAAATTACTTAAAGGTTTATTTCTAATTAAAAATAAATTAGGGCTCCATGCAAGAGCTGCAGCTAAATTTGTTAATGTTGTAACAAAATATAACTCAGAAGTTACTGTTATAAAAGGTGATCAAAATGGTAGTGGCAATAGTATTATGTCGTTAATTATGCTTACTGCTTTACTTGATGATACAATCGAAGTTTCTGTTCAAGGTGATGACGCTGATGAATGTATCAAAGAGTTGGAAATGCTTGTTGATAATAAATTCGGAGAAGATTAATGATAATTAAGCAAGGTATTTCGATTCTAAACAATATCATTATCGGTAAAGCATACCTTATTGATAGAAACAAAATATTCGTGCGTGGATCTAAAATTGAAGATGTCGAAAATGAGAAAGAAAGGCTAAAAAAAGCGATTAAAAAAACAGTCGCTGTTTATGAAAGGTATAAAACTTTATTTGAAGATAGGAAAAGTAGCGCCGAAATTTATGAGGCTTATCAACTTATTTTAGAAGATGAACTCTTTACTGGTGAAGCTTTAAAACTTATTGAAAAAGATAAAATCAACGCTGAATACGCTCTCAAAAGAGTTAGAGATCATCTAATCAATACTATGCTCGCTTCTAAAAGCGACTATATAAAAGATAGAATTTACGATCTTGAACATCTCTATCAAAGAGTACAAGGCGAACTTACATCTAAAAATTATCAATCAATAGATAAAGCAACTAAAGGGGATATTATCATATCCCACGATCTTATAACTACAGATATTGATATTATGATCTCTAAAAAAATTCAGGCGTTCGCAACCGATATCGGAGGTAAAACATCTCACAACTCTATTATCGCTAAATCTGCAGGGATACTTGGAATTGTCGGACTTAAAAATATATACGAATCGGTAAAACAAGGAGATCTAATAATTATCGATGGACTGCTCTCAACCATAATTATCAATCCCGACAAAACCACCTTAGAAAAATATACCCAAAGAAAATTAGCGTTAAAAGCTTATCTAAACTCGGTTAAAGAACTTAATAATACTATCACTAAGGACGGCGTTGAAATTACTCTATCGGCTAATATAGACTCTAATAACGATATAGATATAGCTAATAAAAATAACTTGGCAGGGGTTGGATTATATAGAACAGAATTCTTATTTATTAGAGATCAATCTCTAACGCAAGACGATCAATTTAATATCTATAAATCAGCCTCTGAAAAATTAGAAAATAAACCATTAGTGCTTAGAACTTACGATCTCGGTGGAGATAAATTAACAAATAATCAACACCAATTCGAAAAAGACTCCGTGTTCGGACTTAGAGCAATTAGATACTGTATGCACAATAAAGAGTTCTTTAAAGATCAGATCATAGCTATACTTAGAGCTTCTCATAATCATAATATCAAAATTATGCTACCAATGATCTCATCTGTTGACGAACTGATAGATGTTAAAAAATTTATCGAAAATACAAAAGAAGAACTTAAAGCAAAATCAATATTCTATAACGATAAAATAGAAGTCGGAATAATGATTGAACTGCCTGCAGTTGCTATATCTATAAATAAATTTATTAACTACTCTGACTTCTTCTCAATAGGTACAAACGATCTCATACAATATACACTTGGAGTTGATAGAACAAACGCATTAGTTGCTGATTACTATAACCCACTCCACCCTACTATACTGCATCTGTTAGCTAACATATATGAAGTTACTGCAAACGCTAATAAAGAAGTTTCTGTTTGTGGAGAGATCGCTGGAGATTATAGATATCTACCGTTACTGCTTGGAATCGGTTATAGATCTTTCTCTATGAACCCGCAATCATCACAAGCTATACAAAAATTAATCACCGAACTTGATACAACAAAATGTAGAGAACTCTATGCAACAGTCGCTAGATGTGAAACTATTGCAGAAACTACAAAAATACTCGAACTATTTTTAGAAGATAATTTTAAAAACCTCTTCTCTTAATCTCTTTAATAAAATTAAAACTAATTATTGTTAATTTATATCCGAAGATAAATGGTATAACAACAAACTGTTTAAAGATTTTTGAGAGGGTTCTATGGTTCTAATAAAAATGAAATATGTATTAATTATTTTTACTCTGGCTGTTTCTTTCTATATGCTTAACGCATGTACTTACAATAAACCATTAAAGGCAGCTACAAAACCTAACACAATCACTAAAAACATCGTTTCAATCAATAATATCCCTGTAAATCATCTTAATATTAAAGCTGAAAATCACTTGGAACAAAAAGTATCATCAACTAACTTTTCAACTGCATCATTCACTATAACAAATATGTTCTCGGACTCTATAAGTTTTAAATACTCTACAATTGATAAAGTTGAACAGGTTAATAATGAAAATATTAACGCTTGTAACGCCAAAGGGGTGTTTAGAGTTCTAAAACCTCTTGAAAAATGTTTTGTCGATATGATTATTGAGCCTAATAGTAATCTTTATGGTAAAGAAATAGTTATCGATTATAAAGTTAATAACGATAATAGAACTTATCAAGCTATATACCAAATTAATGATTTTCTAACATTCTAAATTAACTCTATCATTTTTCCTCTTTTCCACTATATTTAATCTATTATGGATAATAAACGAACCATCTTATGTATGGATATAGATGCCTTTTTTGTGTCTGTTGAACAAGCATCTGATAAATCATTAACTGATAAACCTTGTGCCGTTGTTGGATCGCTTGAGAGATCTGTTGTGGTTACTTCTTCTTACCTTGCAAGATCTCTAGGCGTTAAGACGGGAATGTCTATGTATGAAGCTAAAAATGCTTGTCCTGACTTAATATTCATCAAAGCTGATCCTCTAAAATATACAGAAATCTCTAAAGATATTATATCCTATCTATACAATATCACACCTGATGTTACACCTTTTTCGATTGATGAAGCCTTTCTTGACATAACTGGAGTGGATATATCTGCAAACGAAGCATCAAAACGTATTAAAGAATACATAGAAACAACATTTAATATCACCGTAACTATAGGGGTTGGTAATAATTTTCTACTTGCCAAACAAGCAACTTATTTTGCAAAACCAAATGGATATTACGATATGCGTTCTGAAAATCCTATCGACTTTATGGATAAATTCAAATTAAACGATATATGGGGAATTGGTAAAAAATTAACAGAAAAATTCAAATCAATAGGGCTATATAGAGTAAAAGATGTTAGAGATTACGGCGAAGAAGCGTTAATTAAACTACTTGGTAAAAGCGGTAGTAAAGTCTATAATCTAATCTTAGGAATACACGACGATAAAATATCTAAATATCAAGAAGATATGAAATCAATCGGACACTCTATGACTTTGCCTGAAAATATTAGCGACATAAATCAAGCGTATGAATATCTTTTACAACTCTCCGAAATGGTATCATCACGTGTTAGAGGAAATAAGTATCAAGGAAATACCGTTACTCTAACTATTAGATTGAAAAATATGAAAACCTTTACTTTTCAACGAAATATAGGGTTCTATACAGCATTTACTCATCATATATATGATACGATTAAAATATTAACTCAAAAAAACTTTCCTGAAAATGAGTCTATAAGACTTCTTGGAGTATCTTTATCTGGACTTAAAAAAGATCATCATGAAACGAAAACAGTTGAAGATTTTCTGACTGATGCCGATGATGATAAATCAAAAATATACAATACAATCGATAAAATAAATAGCAAATTCGGTGCAAATACAATTAGCTATGCCACAGTGCTTAAATGCAAGAGAAGAGGAAATAAAGTTATCTCTCCATCGTGGCGACCACGTGGCGATAGGAACATAGATTTTAATGATAAATAAGATAGAGTTAATCCTTTTTTTGTATCATAAAGCGCAATTACTTTGCTTTATATAACGATTTCTGATACAGTAACTAGATGTATGCTGAAAAGTAGTTACAATTGTGGAGGCTTTTAATGTTACCTATAAATTTAGGATCAATCCTAACACTACAGAGTGGGAAAACCCCTAGAAAAAAATTCCTTGATTTTAAAGGAAAAAAATACACCTATAAAGCTGTTGAGTCAATCTCAAACAAAATATCAAGATATATTGTCAATCTGGGTATTAAACCTGGTGACAGAATTGCGATTATGATGGGGAACTCACCAGAGTTCATTTTCGCACTAAATGCTATCTTTAAATCAGGAGCTGTCGCAGTTCCAATTAATACATTTCTTAAACAATTCGAAGTAGCATATATTCTAAATAACTGCGAAGCAAAAATTCTGTTTACTACAAAACAGTACGAAGAGGTCGTTAGCACAACTCTTAAAAATACTAAACATATTGAAAAAATATTGAGCTTCTCTCCAGATATGGAAATAAATAACTGTATTGATATCTATAAACATACTGAACAGATAACGGATAAACCGTTAAACTTGGAGATAGATCCAAATGACTTAGCACTTATTATCTATACCTCTGGTACAACTGGTGAGCCGAAAGGAGCTATGTTATCACATGCAAATATATACTCTTGTGTATCTATAACTTCAACTCTTTATCCTATGGCTGGAAAAGATAGATTTCTTCTATTTCTTCCTATGTTCCATATATATTCGCTCGCAGTAAGTATTTTATGGCCAACGTTCTTAGGTGCGTAAATTATAATATTAGAATCAGATCTAGATCTTAAAAAGAAATCTTTTAGAAATATATTACTATTTAAACGTCCAACACTTATGACGGCTGTGCCTAGTATCTACTCTGCCTTAGCTTATGCAAATATTCCTAACTGGTTTATTAAATTCTTCTATCCGATAAAATTTCATCTATCAAGTGGATCTGGACTACCTACTGAGGTTTTTCAAGCGTTTAGAAATAAATTTAAAGCATCAATTATTGAGGGATACGGCATATCTGAAACATCTCCTGTTGTTGCTGCAAATAGACTCGATCATATCAAACCAGGCTCTGTTGGAAAACCGTTAAGTGAAGAAGTTCAAGTTAAAATTCTCGATGATGAAAGTAACGAAATGCCGTTAGGCGAAGTTGGCGAAATCGTTGTTAAAGGCCCTAACGTAATGCAAGGCTACTGGAAAATGCCTAAAGAAACTAAAGATGTATTAAAAAATGGTTGGTTCTTTACTGGCGATTTAGGATATATCGATAAAAATGATGGATGTATATCTATTGTTGATAGAAAGAAAGACCTTATACTTGTTAAAGGTATGAATGTTTATCCTAGAGAGGTTGAAGAACTTATATATACTGTTGATGGAGTTGAAGCATGTGCAGTGATCGGTGTACCTGAACCGAATGGTGATGAAATTATTATCGCATACATTAAAAAAGTTGCTGATGTTATACTGCACGAAAGAGATATTAAAAAATATCTAAGAGAAAATCTTGCAAACTTTAAAATACCTAAATATGTATACTTCTCTGATGAGATACCTATGACTACTATCGGTAAAGTTCTTAAACGTAAATTACGTGAAATGGTTATTAATGGTGAGATGAAAGGGAAAGCTACTGTTACTGGAAGTAGTACTATTTAAAACATACCACATACGGTTATTTTATGACTGTGTGAAAGACTACAAATGGTATTAATTAGCAAATTTTATTAATTAGAACATATGAGCAGAGAGTATTTGAGAAATCATTTACTCTCTGTTTTTTATTGATGTAAAATTGATAGATTTAAAATTTATTGTGAAAATTTGAGAGTGCTCTCCCTACTCTATATACCTAATAATTAGATAACTACTGACATACATTTATATCTTCTATCTAGTAATTTTATAGTAACTTTTATTAATGTACAACCCCTACCTCTTTAGCTTTTTTATAATCTTGCTCAGCTTTATCAACTTCACCTAACTTGCTATATACGTTGCCTCTATTAGTATAAACTATCGCTTGATTAGGCTCTAACTCTATAAACTTACTAAAATCAAGAATAGCTTTTTCATAATCTTTAAGCTCTGAATATATACTACCTCTATTGTTATAAGCTAATATATAATTTGGATCTAACTCTATCACCTTGCTATAATCAGTAATCGCTTTATCATACTCTTTAGTAAGGTAATATGAGTTACCTCTTGTATAGTAAACCGCTTGAAAATTAGGCTCTAACTCTATAAACTTACTGTAATCACTAATCGCCTTATCGTACTCCTTTAGTCCGTAATATACGTTACCTCTATTATTGTACGCAACTATATAATGAGCATCTATCTCGATCGCTTTACTGTACTCTAAAATAGATTTATCGTACTCCTTCATATCATAATATACACAACCTTTATTATAGTATCCTAATGTAAATGTCGGATCACTCACTATAGCTTTATCGTAATACATTATCGCTTTTTCATAATCCTTTTGAAGATAATATATATTACCTATATTACTGTACGATTTTGTAAAATTAAAATCTATCTCGATAGCTTTATGATACTCTATCATTGCCTTGTCGTACTTCTCTAACTTATAATATATATTGCCTCGCTTATGGTAGGCGTTTACATAATCCTCTAAATGTTTACTTAAAATATCGCTATCTACTTTTTCAAATAACTCTATAGATCTTGTGAAATGATCTATCGCCTCGTCGTACTTATCTGTAAGCAACGCACTTTCACCTAAATTAAAATAATTTAACGCCTCTTCTATACTGCTCATAATCCACTCTCATTTTATAAAATAATTTTACTTTTATCTAATAACTTATATTAACCTTTACTCGTATCTAACCTTAACTCACAAGCCTTCTTAATATCTCTCTCTGCTTTATCTAAATCACCCATCTCTTTATATGCGTTACCTCTATTACTGTAACTCTCTGCATCATTAGGATCTATCTCTAACGACTTATCGTAATCAAGAATTGCTTTATCATACTCTTTAATATCACAGTAAGTATCTCCCCTATTACAGTAACTCATCGCATCACTAGGATCTATCGTGATAGACATACTGTAATCCGTAATAGCTTTCTCTGGCTCATCTAGATTAGAATATGTATTACCTCTATTATTATAAGCGATAGCGTAATTTGGCTTCATCTCTATAAATTTATTATAATCAAGCAGAGCTTTATCATACTCATCAAGCTCATAATATGCGTTACCTCGATTATAATAAGAGATCTCATTCTTAGGATCATCATCTATAATTTTACTGTAATCAACAATAGCTTTAGCATACTCTTTAAGTTCTAAATATGTGTTACCTCTATTATTGTACGCAAACAGATAGTTGCAATCTATTGCGATAGCATGGCTGTAATCTAGAACTGCTTTCTCATACGAACAAAGAAAATAATATGTATTAGCCCTGTAATAATAACTCTTTGAATCACTCTCATCTATCTCAATAGCTTTATCGTAATCTAAAATAGCTTCCTCATACTCATTTAGATTAGCGTACGCATTACCTCTGTTGATATAAATTTTTGCATACTCTTTTGGATGCTTGCTTAATACATCTCTATCTATTTCCTCAAATAGTTCTATTGATTTTGTGAAATAATTTATCGCCTCATAATATCTCTTAGCATCTAAATTTTGTAAACCTAAATTAAAGTAAATTAAAGCATCTTCTATATTACTCATAATATCCCCTCCACTATACTTAATATATTTATACTTACTATATCTCTCTTTTCAATTAACTCTTAAAAACTTTAAACACTAACTCACTAGCTCTACGATAATCTTGCTCTGCTTTATCTAACTCACCCAACTCTTCATATACACTAGCTCTACGATTATATGCTACTCCATCATTTGGCTATCTCTCTATCACCTTACTGTAATCAATAATAGCTTTATCGTACAATTATATCTCACTATCTAAATCGCCTCTATAGAGGAAACTATCTACATCACATAGTTCTATCTTGATCGCTTTACTGTAATCTAAAAAAGCTTTGTTGTACTCTCAGTTTGTAATATCTCTCAGCACGATTGAAATAAGCTTTTACATAATACTCTATCTCAATATTAAGAACATCTTTATCAACTTTCTCAAATATATTAATGGAGTTTGTGAAACTTTTTATAGTTTCGTTAGAACTCTTATCATCTAAATATTTTATGCCTATGTGAAAAAGTCTATCGAATCTTGAATATTACTCTTCTATAGATAACCTTACCATATATAAAGAATAGTTTATAGTAACATAGATTATTATTCAATAACAATAGATTGTTGATTAACTAAATTTTAATATTTATATATCTTGTTTTAATAATTAACCTTGCTTTTTACTCAAATATAACTAAATTTAATAATACAAAACAGTTGACTTGTAGTAAACTATAATCCATGCAATCAACTCCAACTCAATTAAGTGTTGACATTTTACTTGAATTCAACTATAATGCCTTATAAATTGAAAAGGGGGAGATGAGTTGAGCACAAGTAAACTAATTGAAACAATCAATAGTGAATTAATACCTGAACAGTTAAATGATCTAAATACCATAATAAGCAACGAACAAACAACAAAGATTGGTAGCGAACTACTATCTGAACAACTAGAACAGTTAGATGGAATAGAATTAAAACTAGATGAAATTGAAACAGCTATAGTTGATAAACTAATTAAAACTATAAGTTGTGAAATGGTATCAGATGAGTTTAGCGATCGAAATATCGTAACATCAAACAAAACAGATGATACAATTAATAACGATCTACTATCAGATGAGTTTAACGATCTAAATATCGTAACATCAAACAAAGCAGATGATAAAATTAATAACGATCTACTATCAGATGAGTTTAACGATCTAAATATCGTAACAAACAGATCTAATGAAAAAGTAGAGAGAGAACTCTTATCTGAAGAGTTTGATGAAATGGATATCGAAACAAACTACAAATATAATAGTAAATACTCGTACGATGAAGTTTCTCCAAATGATGATCCAGCTGATCTTGTGGACATCTTTCCAAACCTATTAGGAAATGAAAATAGATATTATCCAAAATTTTGGTATTAAATAGGACTAAGATATATGAATGAAAAGTTATACTCTTTACTCGATGAAGCGTATCTGCTATCAACTGAGATTAAAAATATGAATGAGAAATTAAAAACTGTAAAAGATGAAATTCTTAAATCTATTGATGTACCGAAAGATAAAAAATCTTTCAAAATTTCTACTGCAAACTTAACTATGAAAGTTACATTTAAAAAAGTATTAAAGTGGGATCAAGTAATATTAGAAAAAATTAAAACAAAGGTAGGTGATAATATCTTCTACAAAATATTTACGACTGAATACAAACCGATAAAAAATGGTATTCAAGATAAATTAGAGAATTTTAATAAAGAAATTAAAACCTTATTCAACAAAGCTGTAAAAGAAGAAAAAAGAGCTCCTTATATAGAGATATTCAAGGAGAGTAAGTAATCTATGACTAAAGAAACTGTAGTTAAATTAGATAATTTTCTTAAATATTTAACTCAAAATGGAAATGTATCTAAATCTGCTAAGAAAGCAAATGTGGATAGAAGTTATATATATCAACTTCGTAAAGAAGATCTTGAATTCTCTAAAAAAATGATCGATGCAAGATCTATCGCATTTGATCTATTGGAAGAAGAAGCATTGAAACGTGCTTTAGAAGGTGTTAATCAAAAAGTTTACTATAAAGGAGAAGTGGTTGACTCTGTAAAAGTTTATTCAGATAAATTACTCTTAGCGTTACTAAAAGCTAACAACCCTGAAAAATACGCTGAAAATATCGTCAATCGTAATCCTGATATAGCAAACTTGTTAAGTAAATCGCTTATGAAAAATAAAGAAGAAAACGTAATTAAAAGTATTGATGAATAAACTTAACCTTAACGATAAAGATTTGAACGTGTTAATGGATTTTTTAGCAGAAACTAGTAACGATCCTTTAAAATTTGTAGAGAACTTATTCCGCTGGGATAAATTAGGTACATCAAAATTTAAGTCTCCTCTCAAATGGCAAAGGAAAATCTTAGAAGATATAAAAACTGCACTAGACTCAAAAGAAAAGATAATCAGAGTCGCTACTGCATCTGGACACGGTATAGGAAAATCAGCGTTAGTTGCATGGCTAATACTATGGGGTATCTCAACTAAACCATATACTAAAGGGGTAATAACTGCAAATACTGAAACGCAACTTAAAACTAAAACTTGGGCAGAATTATCAAAATGGTACAGGTTATCAGTTGTAGCTCCTCTACTTAAACTAACTGCAGACTCAGTTCATACAATCGATCCAACTTGTGAAAAATCGTGGAGGATCGATATGGTGCCGTGGAGTAAACATAACTCCGAAGCGTTCGCAGGATTACATAATCAAGGAGGGAGAGTTCTTCTAATATTTGATGAAGCATCATCTATTCCTGATACTATTTGGGAAGTCGCTGAAGGTGCTATGACTGATGATGAAACAGAAATCATATGGATAGTATTCGGAAATCCAACCAGATCATCTGGAAGATTTAAAGAGTGTTTCGGACGGTTTAGGCATAGATGGAAAACATATCAAATATCATCAAACGATGTAGAGATAACAAATAAGAAACAGATAAGTAGATGGATAGAAGATTACGGTGTTGATTCTGATTTTGTACGTATAAGAGTTTTAGGCGAATTTCCTCTACTCTCACAGAACCAACTAATCGGATACGATACGATCAATATATCAAGAAACAGAAACATATCTATTGATGATGTGGTTGATGAACCAAAAATCATTGGAGTAGATGTTGCAAGATTTGGAAATGATCTATCGGTTATCGTTCTAAGACAAGGGAGATTAATTATAGATATCGAGAGGTACTATAAAATTGATACGATGAAACTATCTGGAATAATCGCTGAAAAAATAGCTAAATTTTCTCCAGATATAATATTTATAGATCAAACAGGAGTTGGAGGAGGTGTTGTAGATAGGCTACATCAGTTAGGATTTAAAGATGTTGTTGGAGTAGATTTCGGATCATCTGCAACTAATAAAAAAATGTATCTAAATAAACGTGTGGAGATGTGGCATAAGATGTCTAAATGGATCAAAGATAAAGGAAAATTAATTGATGATAAAGATCTTATTAATGATCTAATATCACCTACTTATTCATACTCAGGAGATAGCTCGCAAATGATTTTAGAGAAAAAAGACGCAATGAAAAAAAGAGGATTAGCATCACCTGATTCAGCAGACGCATTAGCTTTAACATTTGCACACGATATAGATATTAATCTACAAAATAAAAATATTGAAAAAAGAAATAATATCTTAAACGATTTAACAGATATTAATTTATAGAGGTAGACAATGGGAGTAGCAGCAGCAATCATCGGTGGATTAGGGATTGGTAAATTTATTTTCGATACTGTAAGCAACAGCATAGAAAGTTCTAACGCTAACAAAGCAATTAGAGACGCTGAAGAAAAATTAGCAAGAGAACAAAGAGAGGCTGAAGCTGAAGTCAAAAAACAGCTAGATGAGGAAAGAAAATTACAAGATATAAAAGATAAAACTTTAAGAGAAGATGCGTATCTTAACAGAAAATACGATTACAGTTCAGAAAATAATGGCGAATATGTACAATCATCTAATAGCAACGAAACCGTTTATACACCAACTATTTTAAATGGTGGTATGAACTCTAGTATGAGCTTAAATAAAAAAATGATAAGAAGAGTATAGGATAGTTATGAACACAGATAAATTAAAAGAATTAGCTTGTAATATCGATAGAAATATTAAAAAACTTGCTAAACAACGATCGGATCATATATCAATTTATAAAGAAATCACTCGTTATATTTGTCCTGAAAGAGGGAGATATCCTAGTTATAACAACAAGTTAGATGGGTATAATTCAATCAACAGTAAAGCGAATAAATATCTGCATAATCTTGCATCTATTTTACAATCTGGATTAACCTCTCCTGCTCGTCCATGGTTTAAACTAGCTTTGCAGAATAAAAAAGTTTATGAGTGGGGAGCTGTTAGAAGTTACTTATCTGAGATTGAAGAGATCATGTCTCGCATTTTTAGAGTAACAAATTTTTATCCAGCGATCTACTCTGCGTATATCGAACTCACTGCATTTGGTACAGCTGTGATGTCCACTATGGAGAGTAGTGACGAAGATAAAAACGGTTATCCTATTTTTACAACATACACAGCAGGACAGTATCTACTATCTCAAAACAGTAACGGTGAAGTTGATAAAGTTTATCGAACGCAGATAATGAGTGTTGAAGAGATCATCAATAAGTTTAAAGATAAAGGTTTTAAGACGGTTGAAAAACTTAAAAATTATAGCCTAGATAACGAATTGAAAATTATTCATGCAGTAGAAAAAAGAGAGGAACGTGATAATCAAAAAATAGATAAATATAATATGCCCTACTCTTCTATATGGATGATTGATGGTTTCACTGATAAAGAAGGATTTGGTATTTTAGATATTTCAGGCTACAACGAGATGCCGTATCACGTTGCAAGATGGGACGCTTTAAACGATGAACCTTATGGAATTGGACCTGGTATCAAAGCGTTTAAGGATGCTAAAAATTTAAATATTTTAGAGCAGATAACAACTTATGGATTAAATAAAGCTGTTAATCCTCCTATATTAGTTCCCTCGTTTATGAATATAAAACTCAATAATGCACCTGGTGGTATAACCTATTATGCAGGACGACATGATGAGTTTCAAGTTAAGCCTCTATACACGGTATCATCTGATTTGAACGCTGCATTAGTGTTTATGAATAGATGGGAAGAGGTTCTCAAAGAGAGTTTTCAAAACGATCTTTTTATATATATGATGAATAGATCAAATGTTACAGCAACTGAAATCAATGAAAGATCTGAAGAGAAACTTCTACTCTTAGGTCCTGTACTTGAGAGAATTGAAACAGAACTTTTAATCCCATGTTTTGACAGAGTGTTTGCAATATTAGAAAGGAACAACCTTCTACCTCCTGCACCTGTTGAACTTCTTGGATTAGATATTAAACCTGAGTTTATAGGGCTACTTGCGAATGCTCAAAAAGCGATTACAAAATCGTCTATAAAAAATCTAATCAGTTTTGTATCGTATGCTTCACAAGTTGATGCTAACGCTATTGATAAAATAGATGTAGATCAAGCGATAGATATCTACTCATCAATTGAAGGTGTTCCAAACGGTATGGTGAGATCTGATGAGGAGACTATCAACATTAGAGCAAACAGAGAAGAGGTTTTAGCAAGGCAGATGAGTGCAACTAATGAAAGCAACAACGTGAAAGAAGTTATAGATTACGCATCTAAATTATCGAAGATAGATTTAGGTAAAAACAGTGTGTTAAAAAATGCTATTGAAGGTGGTTTATGATAACAGATAAGAGTTCTATTTACTGGCAAAATTCTATTACGGATATAACTAAAAGTGATAGTGGTATAAGTTTTTTAACTACCCTTCTTGTTAAGGTAGGACATTTCTCAGGATCATTTACAACAGGCGCTACGATCTATAAAAACGCAGCGTTATCTGATCTTGGTAAATGGCTTGAAAGTGAACTTGATAAAATCGACTTAAACATAATGATAAAGATCAAGAAAGAGTTACACAACATAGAGTTTAAAAACTTAGAAAATATAGATCAAAAAGAGGAAGATATAAATGCAAAATATTGAGACACCTGTAAACACAGAGAACACAGATATAATTAATGGAAATAAAACAGATAATATAAACGATAAACAGATACCAACTATTGAAAATAATTTC
>CAMRDM010000032.1 GCA_947041225.1 uncultured Deferribacteraceae bacterium
CAACTACTTTATCACCTATAAAATTTATAGCAAGAATTGATAACGTTTTATACGATCTAAATCATTTCGGTAGCGATGATTTTAATGAAGAGGTTTTAGAGTTAGATAATTTAGAGTTAGCGTTGAATTTATCGATATCGTTATACTCACCTATATCTTTTCTAGAGCTTTCAAATATCGCACAGATCGTGCATGATAATAATTTAGATTATAGTAAGGTGGATATTTTCTCATTAAGAGACATAAAGACTGATAGAAATTTTAATACAATTTTAGCGATAAATAATTTCCCAGAAAGTATCAGAAAATATCTTACATTAAAAACTTTACCACTTAAAAGTATCGAACTTATCACAACATTCTCTAAATCTTTACAAGAGTTTTTGAACGGATTTTTTATATCTAATATCTCTATATCGTATCAGAAAGCTAAAATATTTATAGATAATATGGCGATAGATAAAGAAGCTTTAGAGGATATTAAATATGTTGATACATTTGAGTTTGATGATAGAAAAACATCTACACATATAGAGATTGAAAACTCTTTAATCGCAATAAATAGTAAAATCTTTCCTGTTGTATTATCAACTGATGATAACTTTGAGTCGGGTAAATTGAAAATTTCTTTCAATATAGATAAGCGAGATAGTTACGATAAGTTTGTAGATATTTTGAGTAGTAACGATAAAGATATACGCACCTTGATAGAATTTCTAAAAGGGTATAATCTAGGTTTATGATATATATAAATAAATCTGTAATAGATAATAAATTAGTACAAATGACGCTTGATAGTAATTCAGCTTATAAGATTGTTGATGATGCAAGCGAGATTGTTGATGAAAAGAGTAATATATATTTATCTGATCGCAAAGATAATTATATAAGGATATGCCCTGGGACAAAAATTTATCGTTGTTGCAGTTATCACAATATTGATATTATGCAGGGTTGTCCATTTGATTGTGCTTACTGTATTTTACAAGCTTATCTTGAACACGATATGATTAAGGTATCAACCGATATAGAGTCTATCACCCAACATGTCAGATCGTTTCAAGGTAATATTAGATTAGGATCAGGTGAACTATCAGATAGTTTAGCTTTAGATAATGTTGTACCGTTTACAAAAATTATCGTACCTATAGTGAACGAGTTAGATAATATTCAGTTTGAGTTTAAGACTAAATCTGCAAATATTTCAAATCTATTAAATTTAAATCCTAAAAATATCGTTGTATCGTTCTCATTAAATCCAGAAAGTTTAGTATCTAAATATGAGCTAAAGACTGCATCTGTTGATAGTAGAATTAATGCAGCAGTTGAGTTAATTAAATATGGATATAAGGTTGGATTTCATTTTGATCCAGTTATATATGTAGATAATTACAAAGAGCTGTATACTGATCTGATCGGCAAGTTGACATCTAAGATAGATGAGAGGAGTATAGAGTTTATATCTATCTCAACATTTAGATCGCCTCAAGCGTTACTAGATGCTATTAAGGTTAGACGTAAATATACCGATTTATTGAAGTCCGATATGATAAAATCCCCTGATGGTAAATACCGTTACTATAAATCACTCCGTGTTGATATGTTAAAAACTGTTTACGATAGTTTAAGAGCAGAGTGGAAAGATGTTTTCATATATTTTTGTATGGAACATGAGACAGTTTGGGAGTCTGTAATAGGGTATGATCCGGGAGATAGAGATAAATTCGAGTTACTTTTCAATAACTCTTTTTTTACTTGATATTTTTGTCAAAATAGATGAGAATATGAGGCTATGAAATTCAAAAGACTATCCTTACATGGGTTCAAATCATTTGTTGATAAAACATCGCTAGATTTTCCAGATGGTATTACAGCTATTGTTGGTCCTAACGGATCGGGTAAAAGTAATATTATGGATGCAGTGCGATGGGTTTTTGGCGAGCAATCGGCTAAAGAACTTCGTGGTGCTGATATGGACGATGTTGTATTTAACGGTTCGGCTAAACGTAAACCTGCTGGTTTTGCAGAGGTATCATTAACCTTATCTGATATAGAGGACTCTATAGCTTCAAAATACGGCACGTTCTCAGATATAACAATAACAAGAAAATTTTATCGTTCAGGTGAGCGAGAGTACTATATAAACAATCGTAAATGTCGTCTTAAAGATATCAAAGAGATCTTTATGGACACAGGACTAGGTGCAAGAAGTATATCTATAATCGAGCAAGGAAAGGTTGATAAGATTATAAACTCATCACCTGAAGAGCTTAGATTTTTTCTTGAAGAAACAGCAGGTGTTACTAAATTTAAAGATAAGAAGAAAGATGCTGAGAAAAATCTAGCTAATACAAGAGAGAATTTAGATCGAATTAACGATATCGTAACGGGCGTGTTTGAAAGAATGGAACAGCTTTCATCTCAAGTTGAAAAACTTAAATTATCTGAAGAGATGCAAAACCGTAAACGTGCGTTAGAGAAACAGTTTCTATCTGTTACATATTCAAATAAAATTTCTGAAGAGATCAATCTTCTAAAAGGTATTGAAGAGAAGAAGTTAGGATTAGCAGCAGCTATTAGACTTCATAATGAATCTATCAATAACATCGCAAGAGTTAATAGTAGCTACTCATCGGTTGAGGAAGAGAATAAAGCTATTCAAGAAAATAGACTTTATGCAACAACATCTAAAGTTAAAGCTGATGCAGAGATACAGAGTTTAAAAGATAAGATACATAATGTCGCAGATGTTAAATCTAATATAAGTTTAGATATAGAGCAAGAAGAGAATAAGCTTAACAATTTCATGATAGATAAAACTCGTTTACAGAAAGAGATCGACGATATCGCATCATCAAAAGATGGTATAGATGATAAAGTTGCTATAATTGAAGAGGTTATATCGGATGTTAAATTATCTAAAAGAACGATCGATGAAGATGTTTCAGCGGTTGAAGTTAAGTTTAACTCTATTAGATCAAGGTTAGTTGAAAAGAGAGAAGATAAAGTTCGTAAAGATGCAGAACTTTCAAACTATAAAAGTAATTTAGAGAGATTAGAGAGTGAGAAAGCAACTCTTTACTCTAACATAGATATTTTAATTGCAAGCATTGCTACGTTAGAGAAAGATATTGAAACAACATCATCGAAGTTAAAGAATGTTGAAATGTCTTTATCTGATAAACGTGAAGCTTATAATAAATTAAAAGGCGAAGTTGATTTTTATCGTATTAAACAGTCGGAACTTTCAGGCGAACTTAAAAATATTAAACTTAATCTTGAATTTTTAGAACAGGAAATTCTATCATTTACGTTAGGATCAGGTGATGATAGTAAACCGTTAAAATCTTATAAATCTAAACTTCTAATAGATGAGTTGGAGAATTTATCTCCTAATACTACATTTGATTTATCAGATATTATTTTATTTGAAGATAGTGATTTCAATGCGATAATTAATACGGTAAAAGCGTTAAGATTTTCTATGCGTTTCACGTTTAGATCGGAACTTGAAGCTATTAAAAAAATGATTGCGAGTCATGAGTATAAAACAGTTGATGATAATATCTACTATATTAATAACACCTATAAAAAGATCGGTGAAGATGATAAAGGTGGCAAGATCATCAAGATCAAAGAGAAGATGTTAAAAGATACTGAACAGATGTCTATTATAAATGAAGAGCTTGAACAATCTAGCAATGTTTTAAATGAGATGTTAAATTCGCTTACTTTGATGGAAAGTGAGATCACTTCATTAGATGAAGAGCTTCGGCTTGAAAGAGATTTTTATACTAAATACGTTACTGAAATTGAGAGTATAAAAGTTGATCTAATAGGCAGAAGAGAGAGAGTTGTTTTAATCGATAAAGAGTTAGATAGTTCTATTAAAACTGTTTCATCTGTTGAAGACGATGTGATAGTTCTAACAGATATTATAACTACTCTTGAAGATGATATATCAGAAGTTGAAGAGGAACGAACTAGTTTATTAGATAAACAACAGTTTATTATACGAGATCTTGACAATAGACGTGAAGAGTATAATGTTATAAAACGAGAGCAGAGTATTATTGATGAACGTGTAAACTCTATTACTCGTGAGTTAACAACTATTGAGTCGTTACTTTCAGAATCAAGCAATACGATTAAAAACTTAAAAGCAAGATTATTATCGTTAACAGATGTAGATGAGATCTCTTGGAAAGATGAGTTAGAGAGTTTATTAGAGTCTGTTAAACAGCTTGAGATAAATGTGTTATCAACTGAAGAGGATCTGAAAAAATCTCAAGATACTTTAAACAATTTGAAAGTTGAGATGGAAAATTTAAGAAGAGAGACGGGTGAACGTAATAGAGTTGTTCGAGATAAAGAGCTTGAAATTACTCAATCAGAGATAGCGTTAGCTTCAACTAAGACTTATATTGAGACGATCTCTCAGCAATATTTAGAGAAGTTTGGTACGGATATTAATGATGAGTATCGAGAGTATTTAGCAGGCGATTTTGATTCAACAAAAACGAGAAGTGAGATTTCTAAATTAGAATCTGATATAGATAAACTAGGTCCATTAAACTTAAATGCGGTAAATGATTATAATGAGACTGATGAGAAATATAAATTTTTAACAACACAAAGAGATGATCTTGAGAGTTCTATATCGGATATAAATATATTTATTAATGAGACAGATCAAACGACATCATTAATATTTGAGAAAACTTTTGCATCGGTAAGAGATAATTTTACTTATGTTTTCAAAACTCTTTTCGGTAACGGAGAGTCAGAGTTAAGATTGACAGATCCTGATAATATTCTAACATCTGGTATAGAGATTTATGTTCAGCCTCCCGGTAAAAAATTACAACATATGGGATTACTATCAGGTGGAGAGAAAGCGTTAGTAGCGATGACTTTACTGTTCGCACTATTTTTACAGAAACCTACACCGTTCTGTTTTCTAGATGAGGTTGATGCTCCTCTTGATGATGCGAACGTTGAAAGATATACTGATGTTGTAAGAACATTAAGTGATAAAACACAGTTTATTTTAATCACTCACAACCATAATACTATGGCTGTTGCAGACTCATTATATGGAGTGAAGATGCAGGAGTCGGGTGTATCATCTATTCTTTCTGTGAAGCTTGATCATTCAGAAAATATATAAGTAGGCTATCACTATGCTAAATTCAATACTATTTTTTACTATAGGGTTACTTCTAGGTATAGGTATCACATACTTTATCGCTAGAAGAATTTTCACAAAAACAGATGCTCCTAATATCTCTGAGCATATAGATCTAATTATAAAAATTGCAAATGAAAAGTTATCATCAGAGCGAGAGTTAACATCTAAGGATTTAGAGAGTAAGAAAGAGTTGATTGATGATAGGTTGCTACATTTAGATAAAGAGTTAAAAGGTATGACAACGCTTGTTAGAGATTTAGAACAGCGTAGAACAGCACAATTTAGCGAGCTTAGAACTATGGTTACAAGTGGTAGTGATGAAACTAAGCGATTGATAGATGTAACGAATAAATTAAATAATACACTTTCATCAAAACAGGCACGAGGTTCGTGGGCTGAAAGAATGGCGTTTGATATTTTATCGTACGCGGGCATGGTTGAGGGTGTAAACTATATTAGACAAGAGCGACAATCGACAGGTAATAAACCAGATTTCACATTCTTTTTACCGAACGGTTATAAGCTTAATATGGATGTTAAATTTCCGTTAGAAAATTACGAGAGATATAATAGTGCGACCGATACAGATATGAGTAGATATAAAGCAGAGTTTGTATCAAGTATCAAGAAACATTTAAAAGATATCACAAGTCGTGAGTATATAAATGTTGAAGATAATACAGTTGATTCTGTGCTTATGTTTATCCCTAACGAGCGTATTTACACTGCGATTTTTGAAGCAGATGCGTCTATGTTAAATTTAGCTATTGAGAACAGAATACTTATTTGTTCACCAGTTTCGATTATTTCAGTGTTATCTATTATCCGTCAAGCAGCCGACAATTTTGTGCTAGAGCAGAAAGCGAAGGAGTTACTGTTAGCGATGGGTGGTTTTAGAAAACAGTGGCAAAGTTATTTAGAGAGTTTCGATATGTTAGGTAACGCAATAGATAAAGTTTCAGATCAGTATACAAAATTAAAAACGACAAGAAGTAACCAGTTAGATAAATCAGTTAAACGACTAGATGAGTTAAGAGAGCGATCTATTATTGATATTGATGTGATAGATTAATTTTAAGGTTAGTCGGATGTTTCGCTATTTTATGTTAGTTCACATTTTAGTATCTGTGTACAATTTTAATGTTTCATTGTTTTGTACTAGTTCATGTTTTAGTATTTGCGTACGATTTTGATATTTCATTATTTTATGCTAGTTCATGTTTTAGTACTTATGTACGATTTTAATATTTCACTGTTTTAAAATCTTTCATTTTTTACTGAATGCTCAATCGGTTTAATTATTTTGTTAAAAATTTTAAATAACTAGAGTGTATATTATTATAATCTGTATTGGAGTTTTTAATCAATCTCTCAATCGTATCAAATTTCAAATCAAACAATTAAATAATCAATAAATAAAGTTTCTACAATATAATTAGAACCAAAACCCTGCTGTGATAGATCCAGAGTATACAGGTACATCATTAAGGGGATCGTATTCAACATTAAACTGAAATGCTACAGATACGCTATGTCTAAGATATAATTTTACACCAGTTGTAAGCACGTATGTGAAACTATCCATATCAATATATGATGTAACGTCACTAAGCATAACGGTGTAGTATGAAGCTCCAGTTAATACAAATGGAGATATTTGAAGTGTTTTCGTTGTATAAGCATTGATATCTATACCAAGTAGTGCCGTTGGTTTAAAAACATAGAAGGAGTAAGTAGGAGGTATACAGTAATCTATACCTACAGCGAGAGCTAAATTTACAATTCGTTTTTTCTTTGCAAATGCACCTAAAGATTGATAGTAATCGATAGCAACACAATCGAGATGTGTAATATCTTTATAGTTACTAAGCAGTGAAGTAGCTTTATATCCAACAGTTACAGATGCGGTAGGTCTTACATTGTTCAGCTGTTCATCATCTGTTTTTTCTTTTTTTACATTACTAAAGTCAGAGTAGTCTACTTCATCAGCTTTTAATTTTAATATAGGTGTAAAGAACATTATCGTCAGTGCCATTACTAAAGCTATTTTCACGTTATAGTTCCTTAAATAATTATGTTGTTATTTAGAACACAAAACCGATTTTAGAACCAAGCGATGCATCAAACTCACCATATGAAACATTTCTGTTAGACTCTAAAAGAGAGTATGCTACGTTTGCCTCTAAAGATAAAACTATAAATTTAATATTGATTTTTATTCCACCTTTTAATATAAATCCAGGCCCGTTATAATATTGTCCACTATATTTAGGCTCAAGATATGAGTAAAGCATACCACCACCTATAAAAGGTTTAAATCCGATAATGCTTGTGCTATCAACTTTACCTTGCAGTAGTGCAACAAGCTCTACTTTATGTTTATCGTATTTTAATCCAGAACAGTATTGGTATCCACCAACAAGAGAGACAAGGGGTATTTTACCACCAACTTCGATATCGTAGCAATCAGAAGTATCACTAAAAGCGGTACTTAGAGAAGTTCCTTTTTCGTACCCACCTAATATAAATACTCCAGATCCAGCATGAGCAACGGCTGTTGTAAGTATAAAGAAAACACCAAAAAAAAGTATGGTAAGAATGTTATTTTTGAACGTCATAAATTTATCCCCTTATAAAATATTAACTTTAATAATCATAGTTGCTAATCGTAAAAATAGCAATAAACATTATAATATTTTTACATATCTATATAATAGCTGTATTTTATAGGTGTTTAAAAGAGTACGCCTATTTTAATTAATGCAGAGACGATCAGTGCATGAGTAGGTGATGAGGACTCTCTAAAAAATAGTGTATATGTGAAATCAATTTCTGCTGAGATCAGAAATGAGTAGTTATTATACATGATACCTATTGAGGCGTTTGTACCAAAAGCGTTAAATGCTTCTTTTTTACTATCACGCAGTTTTAGAGATTGGTATTTAATTCCAGCAGTTAGATATGGTGTTAAGCCGAATTTATTTTTATCTATTTTGCGTTGCAGTAAAAGTTGTAATTTAGCTTTATGAGCTGTTGATCCAGATCCGTTACAGTTACTATATCCAGCACTGATACCGATAGCTTTATAGATAACTTTTCCAACATCTATATTTCCACAAAAAAGTAGTGTAGTTGTCTCTAGATCGAAAGGGTTATCGGTGATAAAAAGATCTGTTGCAAACCCTATGTTTAGAAATAAAGATGATAAGTCGGTAGAGTTATCTGTTTTGCTATCATCTACGACAACGGTATCACTAGGCGTAGATTGATATGATCTTGATGTATTTACAATGAGCTTGTCTCTTGCAGAACCATATTTTGTAGAGCGATCAGAGGGAGAACTATCTATTATATCTGAGTGAGCTATTTTTATAGGTTGCATTATTAATAGTATAAGTAGTATTAGAAACTTATGTGATCTATGCCTCATGATATATTGAACGCCTTTATTATAATGTTAATTAGTTATAGATACTATATTAGAAATAAAAGAATTGGTAGATATTTTTTATAAAGTGGTTAAAGCTTTTATATAAACTATTAATACCTATCGTGAAGAGGAGATAAGTTTTAATAATCAATATACACACTCTTCAGCAGTTTTGTTATAATTTAACTTATCTTTTAGCTTGCAATTTTTTTTTAAAAATGTTATTTTTAGCACTCTCTATTCATGAGTGCTAAGAGCATATTTAATTTGTTTAGGTATTTATTTAGACAAATAATTGGTATCAATCATAATTTGGTTTTATGTACTTATTATTATAAATATTTTTATTTTGGAGGATTTTATGTCAAAGAAGATTTCTATCAAGCCGTTACAAGACAGAGTTATTGTTAAAAGGTTTGAAGTAGAAGAGAAGACTGCATCGGGTATTATTATTCCAGACACAGCAAAAGAGAAACCACAAGAGGGTTTAGTAGTAGCTGCGGGTCCTGGTAAATGTTTAGATAGCGGTACAGTAGTTAATTTAACTGTTAAAGTTGGAGACAAAGTTGTTTTCGGTAAATACTCTGGATCAGAGATCAAGATTGATGGAGAAGAGTATGTTATCATGCGTGAAGATGATATCATGGGTATAATGGTTTAATTTAATTATTTATTAAATAGTTATGTAGTTTATATATTAAGATAAATTTAAGGAGTCGAATAGATTATGGCAAAGAATATTACATTTAGCGAAGAAGCAAGACAGGCCATTTTGCGTGGTGTTGATCAGCTAGCTAATGCTGTTAAAGTTACATTAGGGCCAAAAGGTAGAAATGTTGTTATTGAGAAAAGATACGGATCACCATTAATAACTAAAGATGGCGTTACTGTTGCAAAAGAAGTTGAGTTACCAGATGCGTTAGAGAATATCGGAGCACAGATGGTAAAAGAAGTTGCATCAAAAACTAATGATGTAGCTGGAGACGGAACAACAACTGCTACTGTTTTAGCACAATATATATATCGTGATGGTATGAAGAATGTTGTAGCTGGTGCTAATCCTATGGATATCAAAAGAGGGATCGATAAAGCTGTTGAGGCTGTTATTGTAGAACTTAAAAATATCTCTAAACCAGTTAGTACAAATAAAGAGATCGAACAGATCGGAACAATATCAGCAAACAACGATCCTGAGATCGGGCAGATGATAGCTAAGGCTATGGATAAAGTTGGTAAAAACGGTGTTATCACTATTGAAGAGAATAAGTCAATGGAGACTGTTTTAGAAGTTGTTGAAGGTATGCAGTTTGATCGTGGTTATCTATCACCATATTTTGTAAACAATCCTGAGACTATGGAAGCTGTTTTAGAAAATCCTTATATCATTATACATGAAGGTAAGATATCAAGTATGAAAGATATGTTACCAGTTTTAGAGAAATTAGCTAAAACATCTTCACCGTTTTTAATTATCGCAGAAGATATTGAAGGCGAAGCGTTAGCTACATTAGTATTAAATAAATTGCGTGGTACATTAAACTGTATCGCTGTAAAAGCTCCGGGTTTCGGCGATCGTCGTAAAGAGATGTTAAGAGACATTGCAGTTCTAACAGGTGGACAGGTTATATCTGAAGAGTTAGGTACTAAGCTTGAAACTGTTGAAGTAACTGATCTTGGTAGAGCTAAGAAGATTGTTATAGATAAAGATAACACTACTATAGTTGAAGGTAAAGGCGCTAAAGCTGATATCAATGGTAGAGTTGAACAGATCAAAAGACAAATTGAAGATACAACATCAGATTATGATAAAGAGAAGCTACAAGAAAGACTTGCTAAATTAGTAGGTGGTGTTGCAGTTATCAAAGTTGGCGCATCAACAGAAACAGAGATGAAAGAGAAAAAATATCGTGTTGAAGATGCGTTAGCTGCTACTAAAGCTGCTGTTGAAGAGGGTATTGTACCTGGTGGTGGTATAGCTCTGCTTCGTGCTATTCCTGCTCTTAACAGTTTGAAAGTTAATAAAGATCAGAAGATCGGTGTTGCTATCATTAAAAGAGCCTTAGAGTATCCGTTGCGTCAGATAGTTGACAATGCTGGACTTGAAGGTTCAGTTATCATCAATAAAGTTATGGAAAATAACAGTATTAGTTTCGGCTTTAATGCTTATACAGAAGAGTATGAGGATATGTTAAAAGCTGGTATTATTGATCCTACGAAGGTTACACGTTCAGCACTTCAAAATGCTGCATCGGTTGCTGGGTTAATGATTACAACAGAGGCTATTATCACAGATATTAAAGAAGCTAAACCTGCTATGCCTGACATGGGTGGCGGAATGGGTGGAATGGGCGGAATGATGTAATTCATTCTCCATTTATTTTTTTAATGTAAATTAATTTTTTATATATAGCTTGCTTTATTTTTACTGTTACGGTGAAAGTAGGGCAAGCTTTTTTTATCTCTATTTATATAGCGGTAACTGTAGTTAATTTGATTTTAAAATTTTAAATTTTATATATTATTTATATATAAAATCATCTAAATTATGAAATAATTAAAGTTAGTTGATATGATGACGATAAGAGAAAAAGTAAGAAAGTTATTCTGTATTTTATATGACGAGCAGATACTGAGTTAATCAGGTCAGTTCATAACGGAAGTAATAACTACTCCGTTTATGATTTGGCCTTTTATGGGCTTTTTTTTGTGATTAAAATTATATGATTTACGGTTGACTAACTTATTTGTATATGAAGTTCATGGATGAACTTTAAAAAGAAAACAATTCTAATTTTACAAGGAGGTAGGTAATATGAGCTTATTCGTATATAATAATTTATATGCATCGCCAGCTCAAGTTGCTTTATCAAAGGCATCAAGAGAGCAAGGGAATGTGATCAAACAGCTCTCAACTGGATTACGTATCAACTCAGCGAGTGATGATGCATCAGGTCTTGCAGTAGCAGATAAACTCGCGGGTCAGATAAGTGGTTTAAAAAGAGCTTCATTAAATACTCAAGATGGACTTTCATATATGCAAAGTGTTGAAGGTGCGATGAGTCAAGTGAGTGATATGATTCTTCGTATCAGAGAGCTTTCTGTACAAGCTGGTAACGGTGCGTACACTGCTAACGACAGGGTGATATTACAGCTTGAAGTTGATGAATTAAAAGAAGAGATTAATCGAGTATCTAAATCAGCAGAGTTTAACACTAAGAAGTTATTAGATGGTGATTCAACTGCGTTGTGGTCGTCATCTAATGCTAATATCAATGCTATAGTTCGTGGCCCTGATATCGGAGAGGGTAACTATAAGATTGATGTAACAGGTAGCGCTGCTGGTCAGAATGCTATTTATAAATCAGATATCATGTCTGTTTTACCGGGTACGTTAGTTGCAGAGGTGATTGAAAGGGTAGACACTAATCTAGGCTCAGTAAGAGATCCAGTTAATCTACCTACTACTGATGCTGATGGAATAAATATCCATGTGAAAGACCCTCTGTCTGCAGGTCAAACACAAACAGCTAACAGTGTGGACACCTTTAAACAAGATGACTCTACATGGGTAGCTTCAGGTTTAGGTGCGGATGCTGATGTAAACTTTTCAGGTTATTTTGAGTTAGAGATGCTTGAATCAGGAGCAGTTGGAGCTCCTCCTAATAGTGGTGTAATATCATATAAGTATAGAGTGATGGATGCAAAGACAGGACAGATGTCTAAATGGGTAACAGCATCAACAACAATAGACACAGCTGTCACAACTAGGAGTGCAATTTTCACTATTAATTTAAGTGCAGCACTTACTGCAACTGGAACAGGAGTTATAAAATTCTCAATAGATCCAGCTGCGATAGTAACAAGTGGTGATAAGTTTCTAGGTTCATTTTCTCCACCTATTCCAGCAGGTCAAACATGGGCTGCTGATGGAGGAGGAGTTATTCAGGTATCTGGAACTACATCTGCAACACCCCCTATTCATTACTCATCTAGCAATTCGTTAACTAAAGATAATAATGGTGATAATTTCGATGATTATAACGAAGTCCCTATATACATTATGAATTTGGATAGTGAAACGGGATATATCTCAACAGGTTCTTTAACGTTAGAATTTAAAGAGGCAGCTGTAGGTGCTGTAGGTATAACATCGACAGGTGTATCAACTGTTATGATTAGAGATGAAGGTGTTGCAACAAAGGATACTAAATTACGTGATCTAGCAGGTTTCACAAATGTTGATGGCGTGAATATATTAGAACTTGGACAAGAGTTAACTATATATGCTAACGGTAGCCAAGCTAAAATATTTATAGGATATGAAGATACTATTGAAGATCTTGAGAGAAAACTTAATAATGCAATAGTAAATGATTTAGGTATGGGAGTACCAGATACTGTTCCAAATGCAGATATAATAAATGCAAACCTTGTAAAATTTGTTTCAAGAGATGATGTTGATCCAGGTACCGATAGAGCAGTTGAAGGAACGATGGTAATACAAACAGGAGTTTTTGGAAGATTTTCAGAGTTAGCCTTTATCGGCGATCAAGATATGATAAATGCGTTAAACCTTGGAGTTATACAAGAACCTGAAGGCTCATTACTTGATGTAAAAGTTACAGATGCTCACACAGGCGAGCTTATAGGTACTGAGAGAGTAGGTGACGGATATTTAAGAGGAGTAATTGAAGGTGTAGATGTTATCCTAGATGACACCATCGGATTTGTTCCAACATGGGATCCGATAACAAACAGAGTAGAGTATATAAAAGCTTCTGGAGGAGAGACAGTATATTTTCACTTAGTTGATAATACTACTCAGATACAAGTAGGAGCAAATGAAGGACAATTGTTAAATATATCAGTAGGCCAGCTTGACACGACTGGACTCGAAATAGACAATCTATACGTTGTAGACTTAGAAACATCACAGCGTGCAATAACTCAAGCAAATAGAGCTTTAGAAAAGATTAATAGGTTTAAGGCGGTTGCAGGTTCACAGATGAGTAGGTTAGAGTATACACTTGATAACATTACTAATATCTCAACGAACCTAGATACAGCAGAATCTAGAATAAGAGATCTTGATGTAGCTGAAGCATCAACAAGACTTGCAAGAGATCAGGTATTAGTACAAACGGCAACAACGATGTTGGCACAAGCAAATCTTATCCCTCAGAATGCGTTGACATTAATTAGAGGTGGATAGAGAGATCGTAAGTATCAGTAAGTAAGTTTTATTAAGTATTTTTATAGCCTCAATTCTGCATAGGTTATATATTATGAAATTAATAATATGTATCGGTAGAATTGGGGTATTCCAATCTTAAGATTGACTTAATATTATTTACAATTATAATCTGATATATAGGTAGTTATTTACTATTTGGGTTAGATATGTTTAATAATATTGTATATTTTTTTAGAGAGGGCATAAAGCCATTTACGAAGCTAGATTATCTGTTATATTTTATCGTACTAGTTGGTTGTTTTTTTATATTTCAGCAGTATAGCGATTTAACATTTACAACTATCAGTTCGTCTTCTTATTTCAAAGGGCACGTACTAGATTTTTATGAATATAATAAGCAGTTTCATCATTTATATATAACCTACTACGATGATTTTGGTAGTACGGTTACTCATTATATGCCATCAACATATATCTTTTTTGCTATCCTTAACTTACCGTTTTATATGTTTGGAGTTGCTCCAGATCATGTAACGGGTATAACTCCATTTCTTCTATTTTATAATAAAGCGATGACATTAATAGTTTATTTTCTATCGACTTATATTCTTTATAAGATAGGTATAACAGCAGGACTTAATAGAAAGAAAGCTTATATAATGATGATAATATTCATCACTGCACCGATAGGTTTTTTCAGTCAGTTTATTTACGGACAGTATGATATTTTAACAGTATTTTTTATGCTTCTAGGCTTGCTATCATTTTATAGAGGCGATAGATATAAGTACCTTATATATTTTAGTATAGCTATCACATTTAAATATCATGCTTTACTATTTCTTATCCCACTTATGTTAATTAGGGAGAAGAATATTTTTAAATTAGCAACTAACTCAGTAATAGTTATTTTACCGTTACTGTGTTACTCACTGTTATATTATGGTTCAGATGCGTTTATTCAAGACGTCCTTAATTATGATGGTGCAAGTATCTTTGAGTGGCCTACCTATTTCACACTTTTATTACTCTACCTTTATATCTACTTTAAAGGGTTTAAAAAGGAAGAGGTTTTAGAGTGGAGTATATTTTATTTAACAGGTGTAGTATTTATAATATTCGGTTTATCTCCATGGAGTCCTCAGTGGTTACTAATGGCTATGCCGATTTTAGCAATAGGTACAGCGATAAGTAAGCATATTAAAAAACTTCTAGTAATAGATATATTGATGATGGTGTTTTATATAGGACAATCGACATTACTTTTTCCAAAAAACGTCGATCAAGATATGTTAAATCAAGGTATTTTTAGGTCTTATATGCCAGAAAACCTTAATTTATTTTTACCGATTGGTGGACATATATATCCATTTTACCATATGTATTTCTATGTTGCATTATTTACGATATGCCTATTTCTCCATTTTTTCTTAAAATCCCCTATATTTAGATTTAATTATGTGAATGAGGATATTTCAAGTAGTGCGAACTATATTAGAGTAAGATTTATACTTGGTTTACTATGCTTTATTATACCAGTTATCATATCATTTAGTGCGGCAAAATATTTTAGTTAAAATATATTAGAATAGAGTATATGTTTTAATATATAATTTGCTTGCAATTCTCTTTAAAGAGCATTACAATAACTCCTTAATTATTTTAAAAATCACATCGATTAATTCTGAAAAGTCTAGTGCCTATAAGTATAGGTGTCTTTTTAGTACGGTGGAAGTTTAACAAAGGAGAATTTATGTCACACATTTCAATGAAGAGCCTATTAGAGGCTGGTGTTCACTTCGGCCATCAAACGAAAAGATGGAATCCTAAGATGTCAAAATATATCTACGGTGCAAGAAACGGTATTTATATTTTAGATCTTCAAAAAACTGTTCAATGTTTTAACAATGCTTACGAGTTTGCAAGAGATATGGCAAAAGGTGGCGCAACATTTTTATTTGTTGGAACAAAAAAACAAGCTCAAGATGCGATAAAAGAGACTGCAACAAGATGTAACTCATTCTATGTTAACCAGCGTTGGCTTGGTGGAACATTAACTAACTTTAACACGATCAAAACAAGAGTTGTTAGATTAAAAGAGTTAGAAGGCATTCTTAACAGTGAATACATTAAACGTTTCACTAAAAAAGAAGCATCATTACTTAAAAAAGAGTACGACAAACTTGAGCGTAACTTAGGTGGAATTAGAGATATGAAATTAATTCCAGATGTTATGTTTATTGTTGATATAAGATTAGAGCAAAATGCAATAAATGATGCTCATACATTAGGTATCCCTATAATAGCTATAGTTGATACTAACTGTGATCCTGATGAAGTTGATTTTCCTATCCCTGGTAACGATGATGCAATACGTGCGTGTCAGTTAATAGCTAGCCGTATATCAGATGCTGTAATCGAAGGAAGACAGTTAAGAGAAGAGAGATTAGCTGAAGAGATCAGATCGGCAGGTGAAGAACTTCCTGATACTGAAAATATACCTGTATCAATGGCTGAGGCTGAAGGTACTGCAACTCCAGTTACGAAAGTTTCAGTACCAGTTGCGACTGCTCCAGTTGCGACTGCTCCAGTTGCGACTGCTCCAGTTACGACTGCTCCAGTTGAAACTGCTCCAGTTGCAGAAGTTAAAGCACCAGTTGACACTGTTCCAGTTGAAACTGCTCCAGTAGCGGAAGCTAAAGCACCAGTTGAACCAATTAAAGAAGAAACTAAAGAAGAGGTAGAGAAATAATGGCTGAAATAACTGCATCCCTTGTAAAAGAGTTAAGAGAAAAAACAGGCGCTGGAATGGTTAATTGTAAGAAAGCTCTTACAGAAACAGATGGTGATTTTGATAAAGCAATAGATTATCTTAGAAAGAAAGGATTAGATGATGCTGCAAAAAAATCTAGCCGTATAGCAGCTGATGGACTTGTTACTGTTTGTAAATCAGCAGATAGTAAAACAGCTGTAATTTTAGAAGTTAACAGTGAAACAGATTTTGTTGCTAAAACAGATGATTTTATATCTCTTTGTGATGATATATCAAACATAATATTAACTGAAAATCCATCAGATATTGATGCTTTAAATAAACTACCTTTTAAGAAATATAACTCAACTGTTGAAGCTGTTGTATCTGAAAAGATCGGAACAATAGGTGAGAACATTATATTACGTAGATTTTCTAGATTAGAGTCTGCAAACGGTATAGTTGAAGCGTACATTCATATGGGTGGTAAAATGGGAGCGATTGTTGAGATGGAGAATGTCTCTATAGCTGATGCACCGATGATTAAAGATATCGCATTACACATATGTGCGATGAACCCGTTATGTGTTTCACCAGATGAGCTAGATCAAACTTTATTAAAACATGAAGAAGAAATTTATACAGCAAAAGCTAAAGAAAGTGGTAAACCAGATAATATTATCCCTAAAATAGTTGAAGGACAAATTAAGAAATTTACTGAAGAGTCTTGTTTGTTATCACAAAATTTTGTTAAAAATCCTGATGTTACAATTAAAGATTTTTTAGGCGACAAGAAAGTTGTTAAATTCACACGCTTCATGCTAGGTGATGGACTTGAAAGACGTAAAGATGATTTTGCTGAAGAAGTTAAGAAGCAAGCTGGATTATAATTTATGTCTGATATTAAACGTAAAATACTTAATATATCTTTAAAGGTTATTGTAGGTATAGTATTTGTATTACTGTTTGTTATATTGGTAGCACTTATTTTGATATCTATATGGCGTCCTTCTCCTGTTGTTTTAGAGGATGATAATACGACTGAAAAGATAATTGCTTTTGGTGATACAAGATCATCGTATATTACGCATAACAACATTGCAAAGATGATAGATAATGAGTCTGCAGATGTAGTTATTCATACTGGCGATATGATTAATATTACTACTCAGATACAGTCGTGGTTAGCGTTTCTATTTATTGAGAAAAAGTTATGGGATGATGGTACGGAGTTTTTTCCAGTACGTGGAAATCATGAAGATGTAAAGTGGATATATAACTCTATCTTTAGAACGCCGAATGATATGACATATTATACATTTGAAAGAATGGGTATACAGTTTATTGCATTAGACGCTAGTTGGGATTTTGAGCCGATGTTTGATGAAGAGAAACAGATTGCATGGCTTAAAGAAGTAATCACTTTAGATAAGGATAAACCTAAGATAGTAATGATTCATCCACCACTTGAAACAACGGGTAAGTATCCGAAGTTTTATAGAGAAGGCTGGCACGAACTATTTTTAGAAAACAATGTTATTGCTACTTTATCTGCGCATGTTCATAGTTATGAGAGATCAGACCGTGATGGTATTCAGTATATTGTTACAGCAGGCGGTGGAGCACCGATGTATCCTGCGACGTACGAGAATGAATATAGCGTTATAAGAAAGCCGTATAATCATTATGTACGGATAACTAGAGATAACAGTAGTGTAGGTAGTTATAGGTTTGAGGCGATAAATATAGATGGAACGGTGTTTGATAATATTACCACATCTATACAATCATTAAATAAAGAGTAGTATCTATTTATAAAATTAGTTATTAAAAAGCCCCTCTCTACATTATTTTAGAGAGGGTTTTTTGTTTTTAGCATTTAAACAATTTTTAAACAATTTTTAAAGAATAGTTTTAAATAGTATTTTTAAAAGTTGTGCTTTTGCTCTTACTATCTTTTGCAGGTACAGAAGAGTCGTTTATCGACTTTTTAAGCTGCATGAGCATTTCTTTCATATTGTTTGATGCTAAGCCGTAACTTATACTAGTTCCATTTCTGTTACCGATAATTACGCCTCTGTTTCTAAGAATTGACAGATGTTGGCTAATAGTTGCTTGAGCGATAGAAAGTTTTCTACAGATTTCATTTACGGTGAAATCATGATCTAGCAACTCAAATGCAATTCTTAATCTGACAGGATGTCCTAAAGCTTTAATCTTTTCTGAATAATTTTCTAAAACCCTTCTTTCCATGTGGCATACCCTCAAAATTATTAAATCAACAAGGTTAATATTAATTCATATCTATTATATGTATATACATATAATAAAGATTGTCAATATGAAATTTAACGTAATGTTGATTTTCTATTCTGATAGTACAACTTTATAAACTATTTATCAATAAAATTTAGTATATAAATAAAAATAATATTTAATTATCAATACATTATGTTACATCAAAACCGATATCTTCAATAATTTTTTTAATTTCATCAGTTGAGATATCGTTATTAGCTATAAATCCTTTAACAGTTTTTTCATCTAAATTGATATCTATATTGCTGATTTTACCGTTTCCTTCTAAAGCCTCATTAACTGCATTAACGCAATGCCCACATGTCATATTGACAGTAAATTCAAATTCCATAATTTTACTCCTTATATAAATATTTAGTAAGATACCTATAATACATATGATAATTTTCATGTACACACAATTAAGTTCAGTTACATTA
>CAMRDM010000033.1 GCA_947041225.1 uncultured Deferribacteraceae bacterium
GTGTACCAACATGGCAACCACTACGCCGTAATAATACATAAACTGTGTACCAACATGGCAATCACTACGCCTTAATAATACATAAACTGTGTACCAACATGGCAACCACTACGCCGTAATAATACATAAACTGTGTACCAACTTAAACGCCAGTCTTAAAGAAAATAATCACCAACAATAAAACATAGATAAAATTATTTATCCAACTAAATCCAAAACTAACCTATTGACTTAATTTAAATTTTAACAATTAACCAAGTTTATCTGCAAGCACTTTATTAATAGATGCTGGATTAACTTTTCCACCTGTCGCTTTCATAACTTGTCCAACAAAGAAACCTTGTAGTTTTTTATCCCCTGCTTTAAATCTTTCAACTTCAGATGGGTTATCTTGTAAAATTTTATCAACTGCTAACTCTATAGCTGAATTATCTGTTACCTGTTTTAATCCTAATTCCTCTATCAAGATATCAACATCTTTATCACTCTCTTCTATCTTGATTATTAGATCCTTAACCGTTCTTAATGATATCGTATCATCTTCCAATCTTGCAACTAACGTTCCCATTCTTTTTGCTGTAACTTTCGTATCTTGAATTTCAATCTTTCTATCTGTCAACATCGCTGTTAACTCACCTGCAATTAAATTAACTAGTTTTTTAAGGTTTACACCTTTAACCGATAACGCCTCTTCAAAATATTCTGAGATATCTTTATCTGATGCAACTCTTTCTGCTTCATCATCTGTCAACTTATACTCTTTAACAAATCGTTCAGCCTTAGCATCTGGAAGTTCTGGCATACTACCCTTAATCCGTTCAATCTCTTCATTACTTACTAGAAGTGGAAAAGCTAAATCTGGACACGGAAAGTAACGGTAATCATTAGCGTTCTCTTTCCCTCTCATAGATCTTGTGATCTTCTTTGCAGAGTTGAACAATCTTGTTTCTTGATCTATCGTGCCACCGTTATCGTATACCTCTATATGGCGTTTCGCCTCATACTCAATAGCCTGCATCATATATCTTATTGAGTTGATATTTTTAATCTCACAACGTGTTCTAAGTTCTGTTTCGCCAACGTGTCTAACCGATACATTAGCATCACAACGCATAGAACCTTCATCCATATTACCATCGCAAGTATCAAGAGTTCTAACGATTTTTCTAAGTTTAGTTAGATACTCTCCTGCCTCATAAGGTGATCGCATATCTGGTTTTGATACGATCTCCATAAGTGCAACACCTGATCTATTAAGATCGATACACGATTTACTTGGCAATAGATCATGAATAGATTTTCCTGCATCTTGCTCTAAATGTAATCTCTCTACACCTATTCTTTTAATCTTTCCATCTTCTAATTTAATATCTAAATATCCCTCGCCTACGATAGGTTTATCGAACTGACTTATCTGATATCCTTGTGGTAGATCTGCATAAAAATAATTTTTTCTAGCAAACTCTGATCTATTATTAATCTTAGCGTTTATTCCTAATCCTGTTTTAACAGCTTGCTCTACACAGAATTTATTTACAACAGGTAACATACCCGGAAATCCTGCATCAATAAACGATACCGTTTCATTCGGATTAGATCCTGATGATGCTGATGCTGCTGAAAAGAGTTTCGACTCTGATCTAACTTGACAATGAACTTCAAGTCCGATCACAACTTCATAATCTGCATTCTTACCTTTTAATATATATTGATTACTCATAACTATTTAGCCCCTTCTATCACTTTTGCAGCCTTTAGGATCGTAGATTCATCAAAATCTCTACCTATAAGCTGAATACCGATAGGCAATTTATCTGTTGATGATAACGAAATAGGTACTGATATAGCTGGGAGTTTTGCAAGGTTTATAGGAACGGTAAAAATATCTTGTAAATACATCGTTATCGGATCAAAATTCTTACTCTCCTCAACTGTGAACGCTGGCATCGGAGTTGTCGGAGTCATAACTAAGTCAATATCTTTAAAAACATTTAGATAATCTTGACGTATTAACTTCTGCACCTTTAACGCTTTTAGATAGTACGCATCGTAATATCCAGCAGATAAAACATACGTTCCAACCATTATCCTTCTCTTAACCTCTTCTCCAAATCCTGCTGTTCTTGTATTTAGATACATATCATCAAGTGAGTCGCCATCAACCCTTAGACCGAACCTTACGCCATCGTATCTAGCAAGGTTAGATGATGCCTCAGCTGGTGCTAAAATATAATATGTCGCAAGTGCGTACTTTAAGTTAGGTAATGATATCTCAACTATCTCTGCACCTGCATCTTTAAGTATTCTAACTGCTTTATCTTTCCACGATGCTTCTATATCTTTATCTATACTTTCATTTAATAACTCTTTAGGTATTCCTATCTTCATACCTTTTACGCCATCACAAATACCTTGCGTAAAATCAGGTACAGCTATATCAACCGATGTTGAGTCTTTCTCATCAAAACCCGCCATATGATTTAACATAATAGCTGTATCTTCAACCGTTTTACACATAGGTCCTGCTTGATCTAGCGATGATGCGTACGCTATGATACCGTATCTTGAACATCTACCGTATGTCGGTTTAAGTCCTACTATACCTGTGAAAGCTGCTGGTTGTCTGATAGATCCACCTGTATCAGTACCTAACGATCCTGCTGCAAGTCCACCTGCAACTGATGCAGCAGATCCACCCGATGATCCACCTGTTACAACCTCTTTACCATCTGTTGCTCTTTTGATAGGGTTTATAGCCTCACCGAAATAACTCGTTAAATTAGCTCCACCCATAGCAAACTCATCTAAATTTGTTTTACCTAAAAATATAGATCCAGCATTCAGTAGGTTCGATGTTACCGTTGATTCATACGGAGGTACAAAATCATCTAATATATGCGACGCTGCTGTTGTTCTGATATCTTTTGTACAAAATAGATCCTTAACACCGATCGGAACACCATCCATCTGTGATAATCTACAACCCTTACCTATTCTCTCATCTGATAACTTAGATTGAACTAACGCCTCATCAGCAGTTACTGTGATATAAGCATTAAGATTAGAGTTCTCATCTATATTTTTAAGATACGCCTCAGTTACTTCACTCGCCTTAAACTCTTTTTTATCGTATCCGATATTTAACTCTTTAATAGTTAGATCAGTTAATTTACTCATTATTAATCAACCACCTTAGGAACGGTAAAGAAAGACTCATACGGTTCTTTTGCATTTCTAATCAACTCTTTACTAAGTCCAGATATCTTCACAATATCCTCCCTAACTCTTAACCCTGCTTCAATATCAGAACTATTCTCTTCTAATGATGATACATCTGCTTGTTGCAAAATATCAATCCAGTCGATAATCTGTCCCATATCTTTCTCAATAGAGTCTAACTCTTTATCTTCAAATTTCAATCTTGCTAATTTAGCAATACCTAAAACCTCGTTCCTATCCATTACAAACTCCAAATATTAAAATATCAGTTCGTGATTATATATCATCAAGATAATAATTAAAAGAGATAATTTTCTTAAACTATAATAATTATCAACATACAAAAAACCACTCCTCAATATAATTGAAGAGTGGCTTAATGTAGGTATAAATATTACCTATTCTTTTATAATGTAAATAATCTAAATATTACTCTAAAGTTTTCTCACTACCCTTAATATCGCCCTTCTTTCTAAAGCGTAGAAGTGTATAAACTCCACCTAACGACATGATTAGACAACCTGCCCATATAAATCCTATGAACGGTTGGAGAATTATCTGTATGCGTGCTTCACTCTTCTCTAAATCAAATCCAGATAAAATAAAGTATAAATCTCCTTTCACCATTGAGTAATACGATACCTCTGCAAAATATTGCTCTGGTCTACTATCGTATAAACGCATCTCTGGATAAGCGTATGAAAGTAACTTACCATCATCTAAAACTTCAATCTCAAGATAGAATGCGTTAAAGTTATCGTATCTCTTCTCTACTATCTTACCGATTTTTAACTCGTAATTATCTACCTGTAACGTAGAGTCTTGTATTACAACTTCATCTGTTTCCTTATTGTAAAACGCCGACATAGTTACACCAAACGCCATTACAATAACACCAAAATGTATCATTACTGCACTTAATGCTACGTTCTTATACTTCAACGCTGATATAATATTTGTACCTTTAAATAATTGATACTTACGCATTATAATAGCCGTTAAACTAAACGCCATAAAACCTATCAATATAACACTCGAAAAAATAGTGTAACCTAATGAAACAAATACTACCATCGCTACGATCATCGAAATAGAAGGAATAATCAATACCTTCATAAACGAACTTACTGTGTAGCTACCAAATTTAATTAATAAACCTATACCTGAACCTAATATTATCGCCGCAAAAAATGGTAGTGAAACTCTATTGAAATAACTTAACTCAACAGTGCTTTTACTTCCTGTAAATAACTCCGATAACCACGGAAGAACTGTTCCAAAAAGAACAACAAATGTTGTCGCTAAAAATAACCAGTTAGCTACAAAAAATATCCCTTCTCTTGAAAAATATTTGAACTCTTCCTCATCTGCAAGAATTCTTCTGTGTCTATACAACATAATTATATAAATTATAGATGTAAAGATCATAAATAGAAGAAATAAGTTCCCGATACTGTCTTTAGCAAAACTGTGAACAGATTCGATAACTCCTGATCTTGTGATAAATGTTCCAAAAATAGTTAATTCAAAGGTAAGCAGTATAAGTATAAATGCCCACGCTTTTAATCTACCTTTTGTTTTATACACAATAGACGTATGAAGGAAAGCTGTCGCCGTTAACCAAGGAAGTAATGAAGCATTCTCAACTGGATCCCATGCCCAGTAACCACCCCAACCTAACTCAACATATGCCCACCAACCACCGATTACGATACCTAATGTTAAAAAGATCCATGTTGTTATAGTCCAAGTTCTTGATAACTTAATCCATGTGTTTGAAAAATCATTCGTTATAAGCGCTGCAAACGCATGAGCTATAACTATATTAAATCCAACGTATCCGATATAAAGTGTAGGTGGATGGATAACCATTCCTGGGTTCTGAAGCATAGGATTTAAACCTTGACCGTTACGAGGAATAAAATCTAACATCTTAAATGGATTCTGCTCAAATACACATAAAAATGCAAAGAATAACATAGAAAATGAAAGAACTGCATAAACTATAGATCTATACTCTACCGACTGTTTCTTTAATCTAATAAGCTCTATAAATGTGAAAAAACCTATTAAAAATAACCAGAATAACAACGATCCTGCTTGTCCTGCCCATAGTCCTGAAACCTTATAGAATAACGGTAGCGATAAATCTGTGTACCTTGCTACATATTCTATTGAAAAATCTGATAAAACTAATGCTATAATTAAAATAACTGATGCTATCGTAACACTTAGTATGCTTGCTTTAAGAATATTTACGCCTAACTTCATATAATGTTCAGATCTCTCTCTATAAGAAAAAACAAACATTCCCATCGATACTGCTGACAAAAGAAGAACAATAACTTGAAAAATATTGCCCGACAATCCCATTCTTCACCTCTAAACTTACTCAATAAAATGATATATAATTATCTAAGAAAACTCTTAGGAATATCCTATTTACTCACGATCTTATACCATGTAAGAGACATAATATAGAGGTTAGTTCACTTTTGCAATAAATTAATTTATAAAAGAGTTAATATAATTATTAATAAAAGTGTTGACAGTTAATTGAAAAAATGAAATAACATATCATCAAGTAATGATATGAAGTGTATCTGATTATTTAAATCTATATAATACATTATACGTATTACCATCTGGACAGGAGGTGGATATGAACAACAACGAACTAATTTGTTGTGAAAAAATCGTTGATAAAGAAAAAGTTGATAAAGCTCGGAAAAATCTCTTCTCTGATACGGTAACGGCTAGACTTGCTATATTCTTTAAAATATTTGGCGATAGTACAAGACTTAAAATATTAATGGCATTAAATGTTTCTGAGTTATGTGTGTGCGATATTATGGCTACACTCAACATGAAGCAATCAACTGTATCGCAACAGTTAAAATTATTAAGAGAAGTTAAAGTTGTTAAATATAGACAAGAGGGAAAACAAGTTTTCTACTCACTTGATGACGATCATATACATAAAATTTTAACAGTTGGAATAGAACATATTGAGGAGGACAAATATGAGTAATCACTGCTGTAATTCATCTGATAGTTGTGGAGTTCAAGCCCCAGAACAAGATAATTCATTTAAGGTTAAAAAAGAGTTTACGATTTTAATTGCATATATATCTACATTTCTTTTAGCAAATATATTTTATTATGTATTAGAAAATAATTTGATTTTATACCATTCAGGGATCGCACTTATGCTACTAGTGTATCTTTTTTCTGGATATCCTATATTTAAATACACCTTTCAAGATCTAAGAAAGAAAATTGTATTTACTGAAAATTTTCTGATGACTTCTGTAACAATCATAGCTATCGCTATCGGACAGTATAGCGAGGCTGCTGCGATTATTCTATTTTATAGAGTAGGTATGTTTTTAGAGGATTGGGCTATATCAAAATCAAGAAGATCAATTGAATCTCTACTAAGGTTTAAAGTCGATTATGTTATAAAAATTGTAAACAATAAACCTATATCGGTTAAAGCTGAAGATGTTCTAGTTGGAGATATTATTGAGATCGCTGTTGGTGAAAAAGTGCCTCTTGACTCTATTATTATTGACGGTGAAACAACACTTGATATGCAATCATTAACTGGCGAATCTATACCTAAATATGTTAAACTAGACGATGAAATGCTTGCAGGAAGTATAAATCTAACTGCTAGTATTAAGGCTAGAGTACTTAAAATTTACTCAGACTCACACATAGCTAAAATTATTAACCTTGTAGAGTCTGCTAAAGAAAATAAGGCTACAACTGAAAAATTTATTAGAGTTTTTGCAAGATATTATACTCCAGCAGTATTTATTTTAGCTATATTAATCGTTGTTGTTTCACAGATCTTCTCATTAGGTGATCTGAACACATGGATCTATCGTGCATTAGTTGTACTCGTTGTATCTTGTCCTTGTGCGTTAGTGATATCTATACCTATGGGATATTTTGTGTCAATAGGTGCTGCTACTAGAGCTGGTGTACTTATTAAAGGTGCAAACTATCTTGAGGCGTTGACAAAGGTATCACTCATAGCGTTCGATAAAACAGGTACTTTAACTAACGGTACTTTTGATATTGTTGATATTAAAACAGATGATACTGAACTGTTAAATAAAGTTGCAAAATACTCTATGGCAAAATCTAACCACCCTATCTCTAAATCAATTTTTAGATCTATTAAAATGGATATAGATTACGATATGATAGGGAAATATACAGAGATCGCAGGAAGCGGGATTGAACTTCTGCTTGAAAAGAAAAAAGTTATTGCAGGTAATTTAAAACTTCTGCTTAAAAATAAGATAGATGTACCAGATAACGATAAGTTAGAAGATACCGAAACAGTTGTTTATTTTGCGATAAATAAAGCGTATATTGGTAAGATAGTTTTAAGAGATAATCTTCGTGATGATTCTGAACAAGCGATTATTAATATAAGAAAAATGGGTATTGATAATTTATTGATTTTATCTGGAGATAAAAAATCTATCGTTGAGTCTATAGCTAACAAGCTTGGTATAAAAAAATTCTTCGGTGAACTTCTCCCTGATGAGAAAGCTAATATATTTAAAGAAGAGATGGCTAAAACTAAAGGTAAAAGTATATATATTGGAGATGGGATAAATGATGCACCTGTTATCGCATTATCTGATATAGGAATGTCTATCGCTGATGTTTCATCTGATATGGCACTTGAAAGTGCTGATGTTATATTTATGAATCCATCGATTAACTCTATCTCTACGACGCTTAAATTAGCTAAAAAAAGTAGAAAGATAATTATAGAAAATATCGTATTTGCACTCGGAATAAAACTGCTAATTATAGTTTTAGGTTTACTCGGATACGCATCTATATACATGGCTGTGTTCGGTGATGTTGGAGTTACTCTTCTTGCACTACTAAACGCATTAAGACTTATGAGGATTTAATATGATTATATTTATAGTAATACTTCTGCTGATATCAACATACATATCAATATCAATGATGATAGAAAGTAGTAAAGTTAAACAGAAAGTTTCTAAAAGAAAAAAATAGTGGTAAAAAGTAGTTTGTGTGTGAATAAATAATAGTAATGTCAATTTTCTAAAAGTTACTAGAATTGTGTTCACTATGGCTATCAAATATGTTTCGTTTAGTTTTGTGTGTAAAAATATTTGTAACTTGTGTGATAAAATAGCTGTAACTTGTGTGATAAAATTAAAGGGGTTATCTATCTGTGAATAAGAATACCAGTGCCGATTTTCTAAAAGGGGTCAAAATTGCGTTCCCCGTAATTATCGGATATATCCCCCTCGGATTTGCTTGTGGAGTTGTTCTGCAAAGTGCAGGATTAACTGTGTTACAGATAGCTCTCATGTCCTTACTCGTTTTTGCAGGTGCTGGACAGTATATTGCAGCTGGAATGATAGTTGCCTCATCGCCATTAACGATAGGGATAACAATTTTTATAATCAACCTAAGGCATATTCTATACACATCATCACTGATCCCATACATAGGAAAGTGGACATCTGTTAAAAAATATATCTTCGCATCTGAGATAACAGATGAAACATTTGCACTACACTCATCTATGCTAAAAGAGAATGAAACTTTAAATTACAATCAAGCTATGGGCATAAATATAGCCTCTCACTCTGCATGGGTTTTAGGAACTATTTTAGGTGCGATACTCGGTTCAGTTATACCTAGTGAAGAAGCTTTTGCGATTGATTTTGCTCTGCCTGCTTTATTTATTGCACTCATTTTACCTAGACTTACACATCGTCCTCAACTTGTAGCAGCCGTTATTGCAACGATATTAACTATTATATTCACATCGCTAGATATGTCGTACGGAGGGGTTATTTTAACCGCCGTATTAACATCTATTATAACATATATTATTTTTGAGAGTAAAAAATGAGTGATTTTAATATATACCTAACTATAATCTTAATGGCTGTGTTCACTTACGCTACAAGAATTATCCCTCTTATAGTTATCAGAAAAAGAAAGTTAGGCGAAAAAACTGTAAAAATATTATCGTTTATACCTGTGAGCATTTTAACATCACTACTTGTTTACGATATATTATTTCATGATGTGAACGGTAAAAGAGAGTTATACCTATCGCTTGATAACGATAGAATAATCGCATCTGTGATAACTTTTATTATCGGATACACTACAAAAAATTTCTATGTTACAGTTATTGGAGGGATTTTATCACTCATAATAATGAGACAGATTATAGGATATTAAAAAATCTGCTAGTTGACTAAAATGTGTATTAGTTCGTGCTTAGTATCTGTTGGTTAGGTGGTTTAAATTAGTTAGTTGGTTAATTAGTATCGGTTGGTTAGGTGGTTCGTATAGATTGGTTAATTCATATCGGTTGATTGATTGCTATAGGTTGCGTGCTTAGTATCTGTTGACTAATTTATTTGTATGATTGGTGAATTAGCGAATTGATATCGATTGATTGCTATAGGTTGCGTGCTTAGTATCTGTTGATTAAGTGGTTTAAATTAGTTAGTTGGTTAATTAGTATCGGTTGATTAAGTGATACAGTTTGCATGCTTGGTATCGGTTGATTAAGTGATACAGTTTGCATGCTTGGTATCGGTTGATTAAGTGGTTTGTATTGATTAGCGAATTCATATCGGTTGATTGATTGCTATAGGTTGCGTGCTTAGTATCTGTTGATTAAGTGGTTTAAATTAGTTAGTTGGTTAATTAGTATCGGTTGGTTAGGTGGTTTGTATTGATTAGCGAATTCATATCGGTTGATTGATTGCTATAGGTTGCATGCTTGGTATCAGTTGATTAAGTGGTTCTCATTAGTTAATTAATTGATCGATTTGGTTTAAACTAGTTAGTCGATTATGATTATTAATATTGGTTTGTTGGCATTAACTGATTAGTTGGTATACGTAAATTATAAATAATTAAAAGATCGAAAATTCAACGAAGTTGATATCGTATAACAGCTCATTCTATCAGATTATAAAATATAAAACCCTAGAAATTAAGTGATATACCCAGAGCTATCTTTAAATTAAAAGGTGATAAAATGTCTCTTAAAATAATACTTGTACCATCTGCATTTGTTTCACTAAGTGTCGTATTAACAACAAAATTTTCATTAAAACTATATCTAACTTCCATAAAAATACCTACTAAACCATTTTTTGTTAAAAGATACTCAGCTCCAGCAAATAGATCTATACCCGCTAACATCTTATATTGATGTCTACCAATATCTAAATTCACCGCACCATTCTTATAATTTTTAAATAGTACATCGTAAAAATTTAATGTGAAACCTACCCCACCCCATGCGTTAACCATCTTTGATGACGTCTTATACGCTATATTCAGTTGGATAGCCGTGTTATCAACCAATCCTGTATATGTTGAGTTCTTTACCGTAGTGTACTCATAAACAGAACCTATACCTATCATCGCATTACCGTAGATAGTGTTCACAATATTAACGTATGCAAAACCACCACCAGAGATCTTATTATCTGCGAAATAATCCTTATTATAATCGGTGTATGTGCCGTATATTCCGACAAATCCTCTCGACTTAAAATAACCATCATTATTTACATAAGTACCGTCTTCGTTAGCAAACACGTAACTACTCATACTCGCTATTATAAAAAATATAAGTAACAATAATCTCATATTATATATCATCTCTTTTTAATAAAGTTGGATCAATCGGATATTTACCAGTAAAACAAGCTGTACAGTAATCTTCACTCACAAGTACAGATATCATCCCCTCTAGTGATAGAAACGCTAGAGAATCTGCACCTATAAACTTTCTTGTCTCCTCAACTGTATGAGTATTAGAGATCAACTCATTCCTACTAGGAGTATCAATACCGTAGTAACAAGGATTCTTAGTTGGTGGTGATGATACTCGTACATGAACCTCTTTCGCACCAGCATCTCGCAACATATGTACGATCTTCTTACTGGTTGTTCCTCGAACAATAGAGTCATCTACAACGATCACTCTCTTACCATCTATTATAGATTTAACAGGATTAAGTTTTACCTTAACACCAAAATCTCTTATAGATTGGCTAGGCTCAATAAACGTTCTGCCAACATAATGATTACGGATCAGTCCCATTTCAAACGGTATACCACTCTCTTCAGCGTAGCCGATCGTAGCTGTTATTCCTGAGTCTGGTACTGGGATTACTATATCTGCCTCAATAGGTGCTTCTTTCGCTAAAATCTTACCGAATGATTTTCTTACATCGTAAACATCTTGACCGTATAGAAACGAGTCTGGTCTTGCAAAATATACATGCTCAAATACACATGGAGCTGGCGTAAAACCTTTTTGTTCAAACGGATATACAGATTTTATTCCCGACGCATCAACAATTATCATCTCACCAGGTTCTAACTCTCTTACAAATTTCGCACCTATTAAATCTAACGCTACAGTCTCACTAACTAACACATAAGCATCTTTCATCTTACCTAGTGCAAGCGGTTTAACACCGTTCGGATCACGGATACCTATTAAAGAGTCCTCTACAACAAGAACTATTGCAAATGCTCCACTTAACTCTTTCACTGAGTCTATGATAGCTGTATTAATATCTGTTGATTTTAATCTTCTTGATATAAGGTGTAGGAACGGTTCAAGATCTGTCTCGGTTGAGAAGATAGCACCATCTTTCATAAGCTCTTCACGTATCTTATATGTGTTCATGAAATTACCGTTATACGCAACAGCGATCTGTCCTATAGGTAACTCTGCAACTATAGGCTGAATGTTGCCCGGAGAGTAATTCCCATCTGTTGGATATCTATTATGTCCTATAGCTAATTTACCAGGAAGTTTTTTCAATCTCTTCTTATTATAAACATCTGCAACTAAGCCGAAACTTTTATATGAGTTTATCTTTTTGCCGTCGTAAACAGCCATACCAGTCCCTTGTTGCCCTCTATGTTGTAACGCATAAAGACATAAATAAACTAAATTAGCAGCCTCATGATTGCCATAAACACCCGCAACGGCACACTTATCACTAAATTTATCAAATGCCATAAAAACACACCACCAAATAATCAAAATTGAGAAAGAAGTATAACATAATCGATAAATACTGTCATCACTAAATAATCATATAATAAAATTAAATTTTAATATATAGATAAAACAAACTAAATTCTAATGTGTCAAAACTACAAAACTATATAACGCTAACTGATTTAGAGTATTGTAATCAATAAACTAATTACTAGCGTGTCAAAACTACAAAACTATATAACGCTAACTGATTTAGAGTATTATAATCAATAAACTAATTACTAGCGTGTTAAAACCACAAAACTATATAATGTTATCTGTTTTTAATATCTCTGTAAAATATGCTAAAAGTTCATCTTCTTTAACTTTTTTAACGATCTCACCTTTACGGAAGATTATACCAACACCTGATCCACCTGCTATGCCGTAATCAGCCTCACGAGCTTCACCAGGTCCGTTCACAACACAGCCCATTACTGCTATTGTAACAACTGATGTTGATTTTGATACAAGTTTCTCTACCGTTTCTGCAAGACCTATAAGATTAATATCTGTTCTGCCACAGGTTGGACATGAAATTATCTCTACTCCCGTGCGTCTAATATCAAGCGATGCTAATATCTGATACGCTATACGAACCTCTTCTAACGGATCGCCTGTTATCGATACTCTAAATGTATCTCCTATAGAGTCTGCTAATAATGAGCCTATACCTATAGATGATTTTATTGTTCCTGCAAATAATGTACCAGCCTCTGTTACACCAACGTGTAGAGGATAATCTGTCTCCTTTGCAAATAATCTATACGCCTGTATCGTCATCATAACTGAACTGGATTTCATCGATACTTTAAAATTATCAAATCCGAACGACTCTACCATACGACTATTATATAAAGCCGATTTACAGAGAGACTCAGCATTTATACCATCTGATTTTAATATCTCTTTCTCTAGCGATCCCGAATTAACACCTATACGCATAGCTACGCTATTTGATTTGCAAGCATCTGTAACAATCTTACTCTTCTCTATACCTCCAAGATTGCCCGGATTAATACGTATACAATCAGCGCCGTTCTCAACTGCTAATAACGCAAGACGATAATCGAAATGGATATCCGCAATAAGTGGGATATTTATACGATCTTTAATACTCTTTAATGATTTAATCTGCTCTACTGTTGACTCTATATCAGATGTGTTTGTATTACACATAGATTGAATTAATATAGGGTTACCGTTACCTAATATAACTGAACCCACTTTTATCTCTTTACTTACTCTCATAACTTTAAATATAACATCTATATTATAATAAATAAATAGTTTTATCTCATTCCACTCCTTCATAAGAATGCTTACTCAAAAGAGTTGAGAAATTCTTTAAATAATGATACGATCAATTTAACTTTTAGGGAGCAAATATAAATAATTATAAATGGATAATAAATTAATTGAAAAAATAAAAGGTGTTACTATCTTAGGTAACAGTCTGCATGAATACGCAATAGCAGTCGTAATATTTATTGTGTCTTTCTTACTGATAAAATATATAGAAATACTTTTTTCTAAAGTATTAAATAAAAAAATGCAAAAAACTAAAAATTCTGCATTAATAGTTATTAACAATACAGTGCGTAGTTCTATAATACCTATTGCAATAGCGATATCGTTCAGCCTAGCACTCGAACCCTTAAAAATTGAACTTGGTACAAAAGAGTTATCTTCAAAGATCGCAACTGTAGTTCTATCTGTACTAATAATAATATTCTTAAATAAACTTGTTAGAAATATATTTAATCAATACTCTGTATCGGTACACAATATACCAAGCAGTATTGTTACAATAATGCAGGTACTTATATGGATATTAGGTATACTATTTATCCTTGCAAATATAGGATATGATGTAACTTCATTCGTTACTGGGTTAGGTGTTGGGGGTGTTGCAATAGCTTTAGCCTCTCAATCTATATTAGGCGATGCGTTTAATTATTTCATAATATTATTCGACAAACCGTTCGTTAAAGGTGATTTTATTAAACTTGAAAACCTAAGTGGAACAGTTATGGAGATCGGACTTAAAGCCGTTCAATTAAGATCCCTTACTGGAGAACTTATATATATATCTAACACCAAAGCTCTTAGTGCAACTATTCAAAACTATAACGATCTTGAAAAAAGAAGAGCTGAAATTACATTCGGAGTTGAATATAATACGCCGTATGATAAACTTCAACAAATTTCTAATATCGTTAAAGAAATTATAAACAGTACTGAAATAGTTGAGTTCGATAGAGTATATTTTAGTGAATTCGGAGACTCATCTTTAAACTTTCAATTAATATATTATGTTGTATCATCAAGCATTTTAGAGTATGCTGAAAAAATCGAAGAGATCAATATGAAAATAATGGCTGAACTTACTAAAATAAATGTTGGGTTTGCTTTTCCAACAAGAACACTATATATCGCTCAAGATAATAGCAGTAATCCATTTATTAAAAAATAATATTAATCATTCAATATAAGTTAACAGTAAGAGAGTTAGCAAAAGTATAAGGGGAATAAATTGTCGTACATCGCTTTAGCAAGAAAATATAGACCTCAAAGGTTTGATGAACTTTTATCACAAGAGTTTGTTACTAAAACCTTAGAAAATGCGTTGAAAATGGATAGAGTGTCCCACGCTTATCTATTCACTGGACCTCGTGGAGTTGGTAAAACTTCTGCTGCAAGAATATTCGCTAAAGCTATCAACTGTCTAAACCCTGACGGAATTAATCCTTGTAATGAATGTGATAACTGTAACGATATCGTGAGCGGTACATCGCTTGATGTTATCGAAATTGATGGGGCTTCTAATCGTGGTGTTGATGAAATTAGATCGCTACGTGAAGCTGTACAATTTATACCTATTAAAAGTAAGTTCAAAGTGTATATAATAGATGAGGTACATATGTTGACTAAAGAGGCGTTCAACGCACTCCTTAAAACATTAGAAGAACCTCCTAAATTTGTGATATTTATTTTCGCTACAACTGAAAGTAATAAAGTTGCTCCAACTATTCTTTCTCGTTGCCAACGATACGATTTTAAAAAAATACAAGCATCTGTAATGAAAGAAAATCTTGTCGATATACTTAATAAAGAAAATATTCAATTCGAAGATGATGCAATAAACATAATCGTTAGAAGATCTGATGGTTGTATGAGAGATGCTCTATCGCTACTCGATCAAGTGATAGCTTTCACTAACGGTACTGTAAATATAAATGATACTTCGTTCCTTCTTGGATCGCTTGATACATTTATATCTCAAGAACTTTTTGAAAGTATCATCAAAGAAGATGTCGATAAAGTCGTTACATTAATGAATAAAATAACTGAACAAGGTTTAGAGTATAGAACTTTAAATGAGTCGTTAATTGAACATACAAGAAACTCTCTTTTTCTAGTATTGTCAAATACTCTGCCTATCGAAAATCTTACATCTGCTGAAAAAGAATTCTACGATAATTTAAAGAAATTTCTATCGCATCAAAGATTATATGCAATCTTTCAAATATGTATTAAACTTGCACAAGATCTAAAATATTTTGATTTTCATAAATATATATTTGAGTTCGCTATATTTAAAGCAACTACTATATCTCAAATTATACCGATCGATCATGTTGCTAATTATGATATCAATCCTAACGTAGAAGTTAAAAAAATTGAAGTTCCTATTATCCCTACGATCAACGAAGATATGGAAGATAAAAAAAAAAGATAGTTGAAGAGAATATTGTAAAAGAAACACACTTTTTCAAAGATGATTCTCCTGATATATGGAGACAAGTCTGTCTTGAAGTTGCTAAAAGGTTTCAAGGAGCTGTTGCTGAAAATATTAAATATAGCCACCTTGTATCTGTATCTCCTCAAAAAATAGTTGTTGGGTTCACTAAAGATAGAAAATTTTATTTTGACCACTTGTCAAAAATTGAAAACAAAGATAAAATAATATCTGTACTCACAGAACTTGTAACTCCTGCTCCTGTCTTAGAGTTTGTAATTGAAAAAGATAGTGACAATATAGCATTGATAGATAAGATAAATACTGAATTAGAGTATCATAATAGAGTAGCTAAAAAAACAGTTGTTGAACATCCCTTTATTAACTCTATTATAAAAAATATGAACGCTGTTGTAGAAGATATAACTAATTTCGATGATAAAAAAGATGTTTAATCGCTTCATGATAATAGGTGTATAGAAATTTTATACCGATAAATTATCAAGCGATATAGAGGTAAAATTATGAATATGCAGAATTTAATGCGTCAAGCTCAGAAGATGCAAAAGAAGATGGAAGAAGCACAAGCAGAGGCTGCTACACAAGTAGTTGAAGCGTCAGCAGGTGGTGGAATGGTAACTGTTAAAGTTAACGGAAAACAAGAATTACTTGATATCGTTATAGAGAAAGAAGTTGTTGATTCTGACGATGTAGAGATGCTACAAGATCTTATCAAGGCAGCTGTAAATGAAGGTATGAAAAAATCTTCTGCAGCTCTTCAAGAAAAAATGGGCGAACTTACTGGTGGACTTGGACTGAAATTTCCAGGAATGTAGAACAGATACTTTTAACGTGGGCTAAGTTTGATACTTTACTAAACCGTGCAGAATATAATTACGTGGGCTAGGTTTGATACTTTGCTAAACCGTGCAGAACATAATTACGTGGGCTAGGTTTTGTGATCTACTAAGTGCTAGAATATAGTTACGTGGGCTAGGTTTGATACTTTGCTAAACCGTGCAGAACATAATTACGTGGGCTAGGTTTTGTGATCTACTAAGTGCTAGAATATTCAACGTAAATTTAAAATCAAGCTAACAAAATATATCTAGCTAGTGCTAAAAAATTTGTAATATATTAATATAAAGTATATAAAATACGCTTAATTGAATAGAGGTAATAATGAGTGATAATAAAAAAAATATAGAGTTTATAGATCTTAAAGCACAGTACGGAAAATATAAAGAGGAGATAGATACTGCAATATTAAATGTATGTTCATCTGCACAATTTATATTAGGTAAAGAGGTTACTGTACTAGAAGAAAACTTATCTAAATTTACTGAAAGCAAACATGCAATATCGTTATCATCTGGAACTGATGCTCTACTTCTTGCACTTATGGCACTTGATATCAAAGCTGGAGATGAAGTTATTACAACTCCATTCACATTCTATGCATCATCAGAAGTTATAGCTTTTCTTGGTGCAAAACCTGTCTTTATAGATATCTTTGAAGATACTTACAATATGAACTATAACCAACTTGAAGAAAAAATAAATAGCAAAACTAAAGCTATCATGCCGATATCACTTTACGGACAAGTGGCTGATATGAACATGATTAATAAAATTGCTGAAAAACATAACATACCTGTAATCGAAGATGCTTGTCAAAGTTTTGGAGCTATGTATAATGGCAAAAAAAGTTGTAACTTATCTACGATCGGTACAACATCATTCTTTCCATCTAAACCTCTTGGTTGCTACGGCGACGGGGGAGCTTTATTCACTAACGATGATAAACTTGCAACTAAAATATTAGCGATGCGTAACCACGGACAAACTGAAAGATATATGCACGAATATTTAGGTATCAACGGTAGACTTGATACTATTCAAGCCGCTGTATTAAATGTTAAATTAAAATATTTTGATGATGAATTAAAAACAAGAGAGAAAATCGGTAGCAGATATTCAAACCTAATAAACGCACTTAATAAAAATATTGTAACGCCTTCTATAAAAGATGATAGAAACTCTGTCTATGCACAATACTCTATAAGAGTTAAAGATAGAGAGAACGTAATAGCTACTTTAACTGAACATTCAGTACCTACGGCTATCCATTATCCTAAACCTTTACATGAACAGAAAGTGTTTGATTATCTTGGACATAAAAGAGGAGATTTTCCGATCTCAGAACTTGTGGCAAACGAAATCATGTCTCTACCTATGAGTCCATTTTTAAGCGAAACAGATCAAGATTACATAGTCGAGAAATTAAATCTTGCGGTTAATGATTAGTAATATTATAGTGAATTAACTAAATTACTCGCAACAAAAACGTTTTAAAAAATAACAATATAAAGGTAAGTATTTTTAGTTAAATACCTACCTTTTTTTTATTATAAATATTACGTTGATGAGATTGTCGATTAAAGTATTAATAACATGATTTTTAGATTTGTAATCTGTTACGATATTTACTCTATAATTGATAATTCTATTAAGTTAATGTGTTAGAAAACGAACTATAAATTTGTAATCTATTACTAAATACTGATATTTAATTGTTGCACAGTTTTATAGATTTTTTAATTAGTTATAGGTAGTTATAATGAATGATAAAAAGAAAGTAGCTTTAGTCGCAATGGTGGTATCTATTATTGTTGCTATAATTTCAGCTATTTTATTGATTAAACCAGATGATGAGCAATAGACGGAAAATAGTCGCGATCACAATGTTTTTCTCTATAATAATGATAGTTATTACAGCTATATTATTGATTGTGCCTGATGAATTTAAAGATGCGAACTATGCGATTTTAGGGCTTAAAAGATTAAGAATAATAAATATCCATAAAGCGTTTGGAGGTTTATTTTTTATACTTATAACTTTTCATCTAAAATTTAACGGCAAAACTTTAGGACATTATATAAAATCTACTGCACATTGGCTGATATCAAAGGAGACATTAATCGGCTTAACGATTGTTATAGCTGTGTTCATGGGTGGTTTTCTATGGTAGAGAAATTATAAGCTAAGTTTAAAATTATTAATTAATAACCCGTTTGCAAACTTTTACGATTATGATTATGATTATGATTACGATTGCTAACAGTTACACAAACTAAAATCACAACGTAATCTAAATCTACTTAGCAAATCGA
>CAMRDM010000034.1 GCA_947041225.1 uncultured Deferribacteraceae bacterium
ATAGATGACGTTAGCGTGTGCATGGTTGCAACATAGATGACGTTAGCGTGTGCATGGTTGCAACATAGATGACGTTAGCGTGTGCATAGTTGAACATAGATGATGTTAGCGTGTGCATAGTTGAACATAGATGATGTTAGCGTGTGCATAGTTGCAACATAGATGACGTTAGCGTGTGCATAGTTGAACATAGATGACGTTAGCGTGTTAAAGTATTTACATATAAAAATAATCGTGCTTAATTAACTACGCATAAAGATAATCATTTAATTTTTTCTTAACAGCTTTCTTTTTAAGTTTATCTAAGGCTCTAGTTTCTAACTGTCTTACTCGCTCTCTTGATATACTTAATTTTTGTCCAACTTCTTCAAGTGTTAAAGACTCTTCTCCATCTAAACCGAACCTTAATGCGATGATTTTACCCTCTCTTTCATCAAGCTCTGATACGATATCGTGTAAAGAAACTTTTAACATGTTTTGAATAAGAAGATCTTCAATACTTGCTCCTTTATCTTCAATACTATCAATAAAGGATGTGTCGTTATCGTTAGATATAGGCGTATCAAGTGATAGCGTGCCTTTAGAAACACGATAGATCGCTTCAATTTGTTCTTCAGATACATTAAGCTGAACAGCTATCTCATCGATATGAGGAGCACGTTTTAACTCTTTTGATAATCTCTCTGCAGTTGCATTAATCTTATAAAGTAAACTACTATGTTTTAATGATAACTTTACCGATCCGATATTATCCGATAAACAACTTATAATAGATTGTCTTATCCACCACACAGCGTAAGTTATAAATTTAACTTTTTTCTCTGGTTTATATCTTTTTGCAGCTTCTAACAATCCGATATTACCTTGATTAATTAAATCTGGAATAGGTACAGATGTGTTTTTATATTTCAAAGCAATAGACACAACAAATTTAAGGTTAGCAAGCAGAAGCTCCATTAAAGCGTTCTTATCACCTTTTTTAATCTTTCTACCTAACACTAACTCTTGTTCTAAAGTTAACGGTTTATATTGAGCGATATTTTTATAGTATTGAGCAGTGATATCATTATTTATATATGATTTTTTATCATCTATTTGATCTTGCTTTTCAATATTATCAAGTATATCTATCTGTTCTATATGTTGTTTATCGCTAGGAAGCAATTCTAGATTTTCCAGTTCATCTAAAACATCAAGTTCGTTTATACCGTTAAGATCGTTAATTTCATCTATATCATCTGTATCATTAAGTTCTTCTAGGTTATTAAGCTCTTCTAGATCGTTAAGCTCTTCTAGATCGTTAAACTCATCTATATTATCAAGCTCGTCTATATTATCAAGCTCGTTTATATTATCAAGCTCGTTCAGATTATCATCATTTATAATACTTTGATCTTTACTTTCAAGATCTGTATTAAGACGATCATCTTTACCGTTTTTTTTAGATATTTTTTTAGTCATTACTTATTCCATAAACTCCATAAACTAAAAATTTCTTAGAGTTTTTGTACTGATTAATTATCAATACTTGTGAACTCTAACTGTGCATTTTTATAGTATAAATTTATAATAGAATTTTGTTTTATTTCGCCTCTAATTATTTTATCAGCAATAAAGTTTTCTATCTTCTTTTGTATAATTCTTTTCATCGGTCTAGCACCGTACGATCTATCGAAACCTGTTTTAGATATCTCATCAACTACCGACTCATCAAAATTTACTTTAAGAGAGTTGCTCTCTAATCTTTTTTCGATACTATTAAGTGTTAGTCGTACAATCATTTTTATATCGTCATCTTGTAGTGGATGAAATACGATAATATCATCAATACGATTAATAAACTCTGGTTTAAAATATATCAATAGTTCATCCATAGCAACTTTACTCATTCGTCTATATTTCTCTTCCATAGTTTTATCTTCAGAAAATTCTTCTTGAATTTTCAACGATGCTATATTAGAAGTCATAATTATCAGAGTGTTTTTAAATGATACAACTCTACCTTTACCATCAGTCAATCGTCCGTCATCAAGTAGCTGTAGTAGAACATTAAAAACATCTGGATGAGCTTTTTCAATTTCATCAAACAGTATAACAGAGTACGGTCTACGTCTGACTTTTTCAGTAAGCTGTCCACCTGCTTCATATCCGATATATCCAGGAGGAGATCCTATTAATTTTGATACAGAGTGTTTCTCCATATACTCACTCATATCAATTCTAACTAACGCACTTTCAGAGTCAAACAGAAATTCAGCTAACGCTTTAGCAAGTTCAGTTTTACCAACTCCTGTTGGCCCTAAGAATATAAATGAGCCGATAGGTTTATCTATATCGTTTAAGCCCGCTCTATTACGTCTGATAGCGTCTGAGACGGTTGTAATCGCTATATTCTGTCCGATAACTCTTTTATGTAGATATCTCTCCATATTTATAAGTTTATCAACTTCTTCTTCTAACAATTTTTTAACAGGAATTTTTGTCCAATTAGAGACAACTTCAGCAATATCTTCTTCATCAACTTCTTCTTTAAGAAGAGGTGTGTCTGTTTGTATTGATGCAATTTTCACATTGTAAGTTTCAAGCTCTTTTTCAAGCTCAACCAGTTTACCGTATTTAAGTACAGAAGCCACTTCATAATCGCCTTTACGTTCAGCGCTTTCAGCTTGATGTTTAGTGTCTTCAATTTTCTCTTTAAGATCTCTAACTTTAAAGATAACCTCTTTCTCGTTACTCCATTTAGTTCTAATAACAGATATCTTATCGTTAAGGTTAGCTATTTCATTCTCTATTTTATCGTACCTTATCTTAGATGCATTATCTTTTTCTTTTTTTAATGCTTGTCTCTCGACCTCTAATTGACGAAATCTTCTCTCTAATTCATCTAACTCTTGAGGCATAGAATCGATTTCCATTCTTAATTTTGCAGTAGCCTCATCGATAAGATCTATCGCTTTATCAGGCATAAATCTATCGGTTATATATTTATTAGCAAGGTGTGCTGCTGCAACTAACGCAGAGTCTTTAATCCTTACGCCGTGATGAATTTCATATCTTTCTTTAAGCCCTCTTAATATTGAGATAGTATCCTCAACCGATGGTTCATTTACTGTAACAGGTTGAAATCTTCTTTCTAAGGCTGCATCTTTCTCTATATACTTTTTATATTCATCTAATGTTGTAGCACCGATACAGTGGAGTTCTCCTCTTGCAAGCGATGGTTTTAGTATGTTTGCTGCATCCATTGCACCTTCTGTAGCTCCTGCACCAACTAATGTATGTATCTCATCTATAAATAATATTATTCCACCGTTACTATCTATAATTTCTTTTATGATCCCTTTTAATCGATCTTCAAATTCGCCACGATATTTTGTTCCAGCTATCAATATTCCCATATCTAATACTGCAACGGTTTTATCTTTTAATGAGTCGGGTGTATCGCCATCAATAATCCTTAAAGCAAGTCCTTCAGCTATTGCTGTTTTACCAACACCTGGTTCTCCTATTAATATCGGATTATTTTTAGTTCTTCTTGATAGAACATGTATAACTCTTCTGATCTCTTCATCTCTACCGATAACAGGATCGAGTTTTCCATCTCTTGCACGTTTAGTTAAGTCTATCGTATATTTCTCTAATACATTAAGTTTATCTTCAGGGTTTTGATCTGTAACTTTTGCTCCTTTACGGATAGTTAGTAACGCTTGTTCGATCATATTTTCATTAATATTAAAAGCTGTGAAGATTTTTCTTAATGAGTATTCAGCGTTTCCTATAATTCCAAGAAGGATATGTTCAACAGATATATACTCATCAGACATCTTGTTAGCGTACGTTTGAGCGTTCTCATAAACCTTAACAAGCTCTTTAGATATCGTAATCTCAACATCTAAAGACACTTTAGGTAGATTAGATATTATTTCTATAACTTCAGTTTTTAATCTATTGTAATCTATACCTATTTTTTGGAGTATAGGGATAGTTAATCCATCTTCTTGATTTATGAGTGCAACTAATTGATGTTCAAGTTGTACTTGTCCGTTACTGTTTTCTTTTGCAATCGTAATAGCACTCTGTAGAGACTCTTGTGCTTTTATAGTTAATTTATTAAAATTTATCATAATTCTTATCCCTCTACTTACTCTTTTATGATAGTTACTTTTGTATACACTTTCTTAGTAGGCAATCTATCTCTTGTACTTTTACAGTTATCAAAATCATTTTTAATAGTACTAATCATAGCATTGATTTGATTATTTAAGTTATCTATCTCTTTTTGCATCTGTAAGATTATCTCTACACCAGCTAAGTTTACGCCATTCTCTCTTGTTAATATAATAATGTTTTTCAATTTTTGGATATCATTTTCAGAGTATAAACGAGTATTTCCGTTCGTTCTTGATGGATCTATAAAACCTAGTCGTTCATACTGACGTAAAGTTTGAGGATGTAGACCTAATAGATCAGATACAATGCTTATAACGTATAAAGGTTTCTCTTCCATATCTTTATCCTTGTAATTTATGGTTTAAAGTTTCATCTGTGTTGTACCTATTTTTAAAACTTATTGTTAAGATGTTACATCTCTTTTAATCATACCTTCATCTAATATAGATGATCTATCTAACCGTTTAGTTCTATCCATGATAGCTTGAAGATCATTGATAATTTTCTCATCCTCAATTTTAGGGGTTTTGACATGTATCACTATATAGAGATCTCCAAACTCAGCCGATTTTATTTTAGGCATTCCTCTAGATTTTAATCTAAATTTTTGATTGTTATCACTCCCTTTAGGGATATTTAATGCAACCTCACCGTACGGAGTAGGGACTGTAATTTTTGCACCTAATAAAGCTTCAAAAATATCTACATCTAAATTCAAATATAGATTATCCCTATCACGAGTATAAAGAGGGTGTTCATTAATATTTATTTCGATGTATAGATCACCAGTTTTACCCGTTCCACGTCCATCATCACCTTTACCAGATATACGGATTTTACCACCGTTTCGAATACCTTTAGGTACAGTGATTTTTATCTTTTCAAATATCGGAGTAAGTCCAGTTGCTCCACATACTTTACACGGCTCAACAATCGCTTCTCCTGTTCCATCACAGTTGTAGCACGGCTCTTGATAGTATGAACGCTGTGATTGATCCTCTCCTGTACCGTTACAATCAGGACATTTACCTTTACTACCAGTTGCACCGTTACACTGCTTACACTTCTCACGACGAGTAATAGATAGCTCAATTATAGATCCAGTTATAGCATCATCAAGATCAACTGTAACAGCGTATAGTTTATCTTCACCTTTCTGATTAGCAGGAGTTCTTTTCTTTCTTGCTCTTCTTCCACCGCCTCCAAATGCGTCTCCAAAAATATCTTCAAATGATGTGTTGCCTCCGAACCTAAACGATCCCATATTTTCAGAATTCATATTTCTAAAATGGTTGCCTTGTCCTGATGATGTAAATGCTTCATGTCCTAATGAATTATAATCTTTACGTTTCTCATTATCTGATAGCACTGCATAAGCCTCTGATAACTCTTTAAATTTTATCTCTGCTTCTTTATCATCAGGATGAATATCTGGATGATATTTTTTCGCCAATTTTTTATAATTCTTTTTTATTTCTTCAGCAGTTGAGGATTTTGATACCTCTAAAATCTGATAGAAATCTTTACTTTTACTCATAAACCGTCCATATTATTTTCATTTAAAACTTTTAAGATATCTTTTATCTATACAATAACATCGCTTAATATTATATTACATTACTTAACTTATATCTTGTTACTCTAAAGAGTATCTCATTACTCTCTATTTATTATTATAGATTTAGAAGTAGGTTCAACTATTTTTCTAAGAGTTATTTTTAATAAACCATCTTTAAGTGTAGCCGACACTGCAGGCGAACTAATGTTAGATGGAACTGCAAATGATAGTTTGAAGTTACCGTACTGTCTCTCTAATTTACAGTAGTTCTCTTTATTGGCTTCCTCATCAAAAACCCTCTCACCTTTGACAACTACCGATCCATCTGTTACCTGAATATCTATATCTTTCTCTTTTATGCCAGGAACTTCTATAATTAATTTTATATCGTTATCTGTCTCGATTATATCTACTAACGGAGTAAATGTATGTGTTGTTGTTTGACTCTCTTCATCAAATAATTTATTCATCTTCTCTTGAATAGTAAGAATATCGTTTACTGCATTCCATCTGATTAATGACATTAGGTCTCCTTAGGTAATTGAGTATGTTTAATCCATTATGTTCAACTATGTAATTAGAGCATTAAGTCTTGCTATATAATTAAATCTGACTTTACTTACATTATAATACTTGAGCCAACTCATGTCAACTTTTCTTTTCTTGTTACTATAAAACTGTAAGTTTAATGTTGTTATTCTTTCAATACTGTATTACTATTCTATGTATATGTTTAGAAGAAATAAGTTTATAATAATATCTATATTGCTCTCTTTACTAATCCATATTGCGATTATATTAATTAAAATACGCAAACCTGTTGTGGAAGAGGAGAAAGAGTATACAGAGATAGAGTATATTAGTGAAAAAAAAGTTGAACCTACACCTCCGCTTACGCCACCAAGTGACGTTCCTGCTGTTATCCCTCCACCTATTGACGATGATAGAGACACGACATTTGATCACGATAAGATAACCTCTTCTAAAGAGAGTAATATAGATGAGCCTGAAGGTAGTCTACTACCTGAGTCTGTCGAGAGTGAAAACGATGAGATTGTAAATCCACAATCTGAGCTAGCAACAGTTTATAAGCCCGATATACTTAACACTAAAGAGATAACTAACAGAGTCGCTCGTCAAAAAAGTGTCGATAGAGACGGCGAAGATACAGCATCTTATAATAAGTTTGAAGATAAGTACGCATCATATTTCGGTAAATTTCGTACACGAATTTATCAGATATGGAAATACCCTAGAGAGTCTGCTATGAGAGGTGAAAAAGGGGTAGTCGGTGTACAATTTTCAATATTAGCAGATGGATCGATAGTTAATATAAAGATGATTAGAAGTAGTGGATATCATAATTTAGATCGAGAAGTTATGCGTGTACTAAAATCTTTCGGCAAACTGCCTCTACCTAAAAGCTACAAACTAAATCAACTTAATGTCGATGAAGCCTTTTTCTTCTACGATAGCAACGAAGATATAAATAGATGGATTAGATAGAATTAATAAGTTCTTAACTCCTATTTATATAATTGTATTGTCATACGTATAAAATTGTATTAATATTATATAAGTGTTGTAAGTATCAATTTATAGAATTTTGTTTTACAACTGTTTAATCTTAGAGGTAAATAAGATATGGAATTAAAATGGCTAGCTTGGGAAGTAACACAAGCGTGTAACCTTACATGTGTTCATTGCAGGTCATCATCTGATAAATTTTCTGAAACTGGCGTATGGACGTTAGAAAAATGCTATAACTTTTTAGATCAAATAAAAGAGATGGCTGATCCTACAATAGTTTTATCTGGCGGAGAACCACTTGTAAGAGGTGATATATTTGATATCGCAACTTACGGTACAAAACTAGGTCTTCGTATGGCTATGGCTACAAATGGATTATTAGTTGATGATGATGTGTGTAAAAAAATTATAAATTCAGGAATAAAGATAGTATCAATAAGTATTGACGGACCTAACGACGAAATTCATGATAATTTTAGAGGCGTTGAAGGTGCATTTCAAGCAGTATTAAAAGCTGTAGAGTATTTTAAGAAACACGATATAAAGTTTATAGTTAATTCATCATTCACTAAACGTAATCAAGATTATATAGAAGATTGTTATAAACTTGCTAAAGAAATCGGTGCTCATGCGTGGTATATGTTCTTAATCGTACCAACTGGTAGAGGTGAAGATATTATGGCTGAACTTGTATCAAAAGAAGATTACGAAACGATCTTAAATTGGCATTACGATATGGAAAGAGCTGAAGAGGAACTTTTAGTTCGTCCAACTTGTGCTCCTCACTACTATAGAATATGGAAAGAGAGAAGTAAAGAAGATGGATTAGATGTTAAACGTAGATCGTTAAGTTTCTCTACAGGTGGCGGTAAAGGATGTATAGCTGGACAGAGTATATGTTTCGTTTCATCGAAAGGAGATATCTTTCCATGTTCATATTTTGCACTTCCAGCTGGAAATGTTTTTGAAGATACATTAAAAAATATTTGGGATAAATCAGATCTATTTGATGATATGCGTAACTTCTCTGGATACGAAGGAAAATGCGGAGTTTGTAAGCATTTAAACGTGTGTGGTGGATGTAGAGCAAGAGCATATTCTATTACTGGAGACTATTTAGCTGAAGAACCATTTTGTGATTACGTACCTAAAAATTATTAATTTACACAATAAGACTTGTCAAAACTTTAAAAATAAGGTAAAAATAGTCTTATGGTTTAAAAAATAATATATATCTATGTTTTACGGGAGGAGTATATATGTCTGAATTAGAGAAAAGAATACGAGATAAGAGTCTTCTATCAAAAGTAACAACGACCGATAAAGTAATTCCTTTGTTTGCTGAAACAGAAAAAAGAAGGTTAAATTTAGGTCTATCAGGATTTACTCCTGTTGGGTATCCTAAAACTTTAACTGCTGATCTTGCTGATCATGTTGAAAAAAACAATCTGCAAGGAAAATGGGTATTTAATTTCTTCACAGGCGCATCAATAGGCGCTGAAATTGAAGACAGATGGACTGATCTAGGTATGATCGATAAAAGATGGCCGTATCAAACATCTAAATCAATGAAAAACGCGATCAACTCTGGACAAGTTAAAATGGGTGATAAACACCTATCTATGTTTAGTCAAGATCTTCTTTACGGATTTTATACAAAAGGAGAGGGTGAAAAACTTGATTACGCTATAATCGAAGCATCTGCTATCGATGAGAACGGTAATATTGTTCTTGCAGGATCGGTTGGAGCATCACCTGAAATTATACAAAAAGCTGAGAAAATTATCGTTGAGATAAATACTCATCTACCATCGTTTGAAGGTATGCACGATATTTGGATGTCTGGTATTCCACCACATAAACAACCTATACCTATAACTAATGTTAGAGATAGAGTAGGTACAACTTATGTTCCAACAGATAAGAGTAAAATCATCGCTATTATCGAGTCTACTAAACCTGATAACGGTAGAGCTGTAAGGGGAGCTGATGATGCATCAGTTGCTATCGCTCAAAACATTATCGATTTCTTAGAGCATGAAGTTAAAGCTGGTAGATTACCTAAAAATCTTCTACCACTACAATCAGGAGTGGGATCAATCGCTAACGCTGTTGTAATGGGATTAACGTCATCTCCTTTTGATAAATTAACTGTTTACACTGAAGTTCTACAAGATGCGTTTCTACCGTTTATGGATTCTGGGAAATGTGAATATATAAGTGCTACATCTCTATCATTATCAAACGAAGCGTTTGAGCAGTGGTGGAGCAAATACGATGAGTATAAGCAAAAAGTTGTATTAAGACAGATGAGTGTTTCTAATCACCCTGAGGTTGTTAGAAGATTAGGTGTTATATCTATGAATACTCCTGTTGAGTTTGATATGTATGCTCATGTTAACTCATCTCTTGCAGGTGGAGTTAAGATGATTAACGGTATCGGTGGATCGGGTGATTTCTGTAGAAATGCTTATCTATCGATCATGCACGCACCATCGTTTAGAGCATCTAAAACTGATGAGTTTGGTATATCTTCTGTTGTTACGCAAGTACCACACGTTGATCATACTGAACACGATCTTGATGTTTTAGTTACTGAGCAAGGTTTAGCTGATGTTCGTGGTATGGCTCCTAAAGATAGAGCTAAAGAGATAATTACAAAATGTGCTCACCCTGAGTATAAAGATTATCTGTTTGACTATTTAGAAAGAGCTACTGTTAAAACTAAATCTGCTCATGAGCCTCAAATTTTAAAAGAATCATTTGCTATGCACACTTCGTTAGAAGAGAATGGTACAATGAGATTTTGGAAGAAGTAAGAGTTCATTAGAATTAATAGAGTAAATTTATAATTTATATTTGATAAATGGAGTGGCGTAATTGCTACTCCATTTTGATTTATAAAGATAGTTGTATAAGAGTAAAATGAAGAATAATATTGTAAGATTTTTAAATGAGTTAAGTGTTAATAATAATGTTCCGTGGATGCATCAGAACAAGAAATGGTATTTAGAAGTTAAGGCTGAATTTCAAAATATCGTCCAGTTGGTTATAGATAGATTGATAGTTGTTGATCCCTCTATAATTGATATAAATGCTAAAGATACGCTTTTTAGAATTAATAGAAACCAGAGGTTTAGTAAAGATAAAACACCGTACCATACAAATTTAAGATCGTATATATCGCATGATGATAGTAGAGATGTAACGGTTGGTTATTATTTATTTCTATCGGCTAACAGGATTTATATTGAGGGTGGATATTACAACTATTACTATAAAGAAGCTACTAAAAGGGTAAGGGATTATATCGCTGTAAACGGTGAGGAGTTTTTAGATATAGTTACCGATCCTAATTTTTTATCGTTATTTAACTTGAAGGGAACAAAGCTTGTAAATGTTCCTAAGGGTTATAGTAAGGATGAGGATTTTAGTGAGTATTTAAAGTATAAATGTTGGTATGTAGAGACGGGTATTGATGTTAGTAGACTTAATAATATAAAATTGTTTGTAGATGAAGTTGTAGAGAAATATACGTTAATGATTCCGTTCAATAATTTTCTTAAAAGTGCGTTAGAGGGTTATAAATTTATCCCAGTAACTGTTTAAAAATAAACTAGATAAAGTTTTTATATTTAACTTAATAATAGCACAAAATAAACTAGATAAAGTTTTTATATTTAACTTAATAATAGCATAAAATAAACTAGATAAAGTTTTTATATTTAACTTAATAATAGCACAAAATAAACTAGATAAAGTTTTATTCCTATTTACAGACAAGTTAACTAGAACAATCTAAATTAATTTTATCCTTTAAAAAATATTGCTATTTCATCAAGTCTAGATAAACATCTTAAAAATTGTCTTTCAAAAGTTGTCTCCATAATCTCTTTAGGGAATAAAGTTTGTCTATCCATCTCTTTATTGAAAAATAGTTTTGTGTCGTAGTAGTAACAATGATCAACAAAAACAGAAAACCTTAACGCATCATTTAATTTTGTAAATCCATCAAAATTCTCTATAAATATTACAGATACATTGTTAGGTATTACAAAAAATTTAAAAGGGTGATTAGATTGTAATATTTTATTTAGTGAGTTATAATCAATCTTACTTATAGTATAATCAATCTTACTTATGATTGAGCCAACTTCATCTGTGATTGAACCAGTTTGGAAATTGTTATATACATCGTTAAAGTTATTATCAGAGTAACTAGCTTGCCATTTACCTAATTTTATCCTAAAAGACTCTCCTTCAACGACTATTGTTGTAAAGGAGTCTGCAATTATACCTAACTCTCTTGCGAACGCCCCTGTATCAAAGTTTGTTCCACCTAACTCTTTAGGTAATCTATTTGATGTTGTAACGATCGTTGTATATTTGTTTACTTCAGATATAAACCTTGCCATCATTCTTGTTGTTGCCGGATCATCAAGATCGAACTCATCAAGAAGAAGAAGTTTAACTTTTTTAAACTCTTCAATCGTTTTGTCAAGTCCGTAATAGTTTATAAAATAAGTTAATTCAAGAAAAGATAGAAACGCTTTACTATCATCAAAGAAATGAAATAATGCAGAGAGTAGATGTGTCTTACCGATACCGTAAGTTCCATCGATATAGATATTTTCTGTTACCTCTTTTTTACCACTAAAGATTTTTTTGATTGAAAAAGGTTTCTTCTTACTATTATTAACAGGTATCTCTTTTAACTTATTTTTAAGATATAACTGTGATGGATAATTCATATCTTCTTTATAGTTATCAAATGTACAACCTGTAAATTTAGGGTGAGGTACAAGTTTTGAAAAGCACTCTATTACAGGTATATCATAATTGAGTTTTATTAAATCTATATTTTTTTTATTTTCCATATAATTACAAATATCCTCAAGGTTATATATTCTAAGTTCAATTATTAAACCTACATGATTATATACTATTACGATATAAATAACTAGTTATTAATACGTTTATGGTATTAATATAACTTATAGCGTTTTTGTACATAAGAAAGGTAATTCTATTATATTTTCAACCATTATTTAGTTGTGAAATAGATCTTGATATGCTCAATATCAAAATCGTACACAGTACCGTTACTATCTTTAAGTTGGGTTATAAAATTTAGCTCTTCAACATCAATAGGGGTGCTGTCTAAGTAGATATAATACCTGTTAATTAAAGGGTTTATTAAGTAAGGTATTGAGCCAGTCTGTGAAACTTTATTAACTTTAGTTTTGTATTGTACACCAAGATTTCCAATTACTTGACTCATATTATCAAATACTATTTCAATACCTGAAATCGGTCTGTTTATATCTTTGATAGACACGTTATCAGAATTTTTTCTATCAGCATAATCTTTAAAATCATACTGCGAGTACTGATTACTATTTCTTAATATATTTGAGTATATTGAAAAACTGTAATTAGATAAAATATAGTCAAGTTGTGGTACAATATATTTAATAAAGTTTTTGTCTTTAAAAAAAATATCGTATACATTAGGGTCAGAAAAAAGATTATTATCGTTCAATAGTATAAAACTATTGTCATGATAGTAAGATGGTATATGATCATACTCATTTACTCCTCGCAACATTACGCCTTGTCTATTTGCACTATATAAATATACCGATGTCCAATCAAAACCGTAGGTAATAATTTTATCTGTTTTTTGAGTTACAGCATTCAACGCTCTGCCTGTTTGGTAGTAAGGATGAGCATAATTATCAGCTTTTATATTAGGTATAAGTTTTAAAACTGGAGTTGCAACAGATACAGTTATTATCAGAATTAAAGCTATGTTTAACCATTTTTGTTTAAAATTTATTTGAGCTATAGCAATTCCGATAAGCAAAGCATAAATTGGAGTTATAGCCATGAGATAGTAAGTATGTTCATGATATAAATTAAAAAATATAAATATAGTTATAAGCACTGTAGCCATAAGAAGTAAACTTATTTTCATATCACGTTTTATTATAATTATTGCACTAAGAACTGCTACTGCTATACCTAAAACTAATGATTCGAAATTATTAAATATTTTAAACCAATTATTAATATTCAGTTTTTGATCTAATGTACCGTAGTTCCAACTTTTTAATTCATCAGATGCAAGAAATGCAGTAAAAACATTTTGAGATTTAATATAATCAGCGTACTCTACCCAAGCTATACCTACACTAAGCGGAAGTATTGCGACTAACGATATAGATAGGTATTTCAACCAATTTTGTTTTAGAAGTTCAATAAGATTTTTAATTTTTTTATAATCATTAATAAATTCATAAGTTGTAAAATATATCATTAACGGTGCAGTTATAATCATCGTTGTGATTTTAGTTGTAGCTCCTAAAACTCCGAATAATATTGATAGCAAAAGAAATATCGTTCTCTTTTTATCGGTTGATTGAAGAAAGTATAAGAAGAACAATATATATCCTAATGCAAAAGTTACACTTAAATAGTCTATCATAAAAGATCTCGACCAAAGGATATTAAACGGTAATGAGACATATATTAAAAAAGTTGCTATGGAAACTTTATTACTCTTGAAAATATTTTGTGCTAATAGATATAATAGAATTGCAGAGATGTAAAAAATTAAAATTGATATTACTCTTCCAGCGATATCGATATTATCTAAGTTGAAAACTTTCATAAAACCGTACACGATAGTTTGATAGGTTGGTAGCTCCATAGGTATTTGATACGGAGGGCCAAGCACTGGAGTTTTGTAATCAAATAACGAGTATCCTTCATCTAAGTAATTTTGAACAGTTATAGCAGTTTGTGCTTGTCTAAAAGCGTGAGCGTCAGTCACGATAGGTTTATCTATATTTATAAATCTTACAGCTACAGATAAGATAACAATAGTTGCGATAAATAAATATTTTAGATTGATTTTTTTAGATAAAGAAAGCATGTTAGTTCTCCTATATATAAGTATTTGTATCTGGTATTAATATCTTAAGAAATATAGGTTATCTATTTGTTAATATAAAGTCAAGTAAGTTGATAGAAAATTATTAATATGTTACTCTGTAATTAGTTATGAATTATATTAAACTTATTAAGGGGTTTATAGATGTTAAAGAAAGTGATAGCTATTGCAGAAGAAGCAGGAAAAATTATTCTTGAAGGGTTTTATAAAAATAAGGAAATAAAATATAAAGGTGCATCAGATCTTGTAACACAGTACGATGTTATGGTTGAAGATTTTGTTGTAGATAGAATTAGTAAACTGTATCCAAGTTATCAAATCATGGGTGAAGAGTCTACGATCGATACATCTAATCAAGCCCCTAATATTATCTATATAGATCCGATCGATGGCACGACAAATTTTGTTCATTCATATCCGTTTGTAGCAGTATCAATCGGCGTATACACAGACTCATTAGGCGATATTGGTGTTGTGTATAATCCTATATTAAAAGAGATGTTTTATGCTCAAAAAGGTTCTGGTGCATTTTGTAACAGTACAGCTATATCTGTATCGAAAGAAGATGATCTATCTCACTCATTATTTGCAACAGGATTTCCGTACGATAAAAGTACTCTACCAACCGTATTGAAAAAGTTTGAAAAATTATTAAATAAGTCTCAAGATGCTCGCAGATCAGGATCATCAGCACTTGATACATGTTACGTTGCTAAAGGTTCGCTAGATATATATTATGAGGGAGCAGTTAAACCTTGGGATATAGCAGCAGGTGCGATTATCGCAACAGAAGCAGGTGGATTAATAACTGATATTAATGGTAGCGATCAACATTTAAAAACTAACTCAATTATAGTTGCTAATGGTACTCTGCATAAAAAGTTTGTAGAGTATATAAAAGAGGATTGATAAGGTTACTGTAAATATGTTGTTATTATAATTGGTTTCATTAAATGAATTACCTAAGGTGTATTTGTGTTAGAAAAATTGTTAAATAGTAATTGGTTTGGAGAGAAAGGGGAATACTTATTTTACGCAGATCAAGATACTGAAGTTGGACATCTCATTGCTTAATATTAGCTAAATATATGTAAAAACTTATATTATTAATTTTAATAGATAGAGCAGTACACTTTTATGATTTATACAGAAAATAGAGAATATGTAAATTGTAAGCTAAAAAACTTAGTTATTAATTGTATTTACTTATATTGTAATTCATTTGTTTTAAAAGGTTAAATAAGATAGGTTAAGAGATGTAGAGACATTATTTATATCTAAATATATCATTGACTTGTACATATAAATATGTGTACAATAAGAAGGAATGAGACGATTTTAGTATCTGTTTAGTGTAATATTCTCGGTAGCCGTTATTTTGTTAAGGTTTTTTTTGAACACTAATATATATATTTACGTTAGGAGGGAGGGGTATGTCGCTATGAAAGAGATGTCGATTGATTCAAAGATTGTGATGGGTTATATTTATTCGTCATTGTTTTGGGGAGTAATAGGTTTATTAATAGGTCTTCTTATATCTATTCAGATGTGGGATCCAGCTTTTAACTTCGGAGAGTTTTTCACTTTCGGAAGATTAAGAACGGTTCATACAAATGTTCTAGCTTATGGGTTAGGTATCGGTGCTGAGATGGGTGTATTTTACTATATCATCACTAAGTTAACTAAGCGAACGTTACTATTTCCTAAACTAGCAATGATTAATCTTGTTATTTTTAACATCGGAATACTTGCAGGAACTATAACACTATTTATGGGTTATACTCAATCATTAGAGTATGCAGAGTTTGAGTGGCCAATAGATATCGGTGTTGTTATCATTTGGGTTTTATTTGCAATAAATGTAATCGGAACGGTTGCAACTCGTAAAGAGAAACATATGTATGTATCATTATGGTATATATTAGTTACGGTCGTAGCGGTTGCTATATTATATATAGTTAACAACTTACCTATAATCGTTTCACTTACGAAATCTTACCACATATTTAGCGGATTAAACTCTGCAAATGTTCAGTGGTGGTATGGACATAACGCTGTTGGTTTCTTATTTACTACACCGATATTAGCGATGTTCTACTATTTCCTTCCAAAATCAACAAATATGCCTATTTATAGCCATAGATTATCAATAATTTCATTTTGGTCGTTAGTGTTCATGTATTTATGGACAGGCGCTCACCACTTAGTTTATAGTCCAATTCCAGATTGGTTACAAACATTAGGTATAGTTTTTACAATCGTTTTAATCGCTCCATCATGGGGATCTGTTATCAACGGTTATATGACTGTTCAACCTGATTGGTCAAAAATGAATTCACAATATCTAACTAAGTTTTTTATATTAGGTATAACATTTTACGGTCTTCAAACATTACAAGGTCCATCTCAAGGTTTAAGAGCGATCAGTTCGCTTATTCACTTTACAGATTGGGTACCAGGACATGTTCATATGGGAACGATGGGATGGGTGGTACTTGTTACTACAGCATCGATGTATTACATCGTAACTAAAATATATAACACAACAATTTACAGTGAAAAACTTGCTAACACTCATTTTTGGTTAGTGTTGATCGGTCAAGTTGTTTTCTCTATCACTATGTGGATCACAGGTATCCGTCAAGGTGCGATGTGGAAGTCTTATAACGACGACGGAACATTAATGTACACCTTTATGGAAACATTAGTTGGTAACTATCCATACTGGCAGATGAGAACGGTTGCAGGTGCAGTATTTATTGTTGGAATGCTCTTTTTCCTATTTACTCTGATTATGACGGTTGTAAAAGGTAAAAGAGAGCAATCATCGAAATAGAGAGGGGTGTAAAATGAGTAAAGATAATAGTATTTATAGTAAAATTATTCCTCTAGTAATTGCCATGACGGTAGTTGTTCTAGTAGGAACAGTAATCACTATGGCGATGCCTCTACTAAGAGATGATATGCATCCAAAACTTGCAAGTACTAAAGAGTATACAGCTATTGAACTTGAAGGTAGAAATATATATCAACGTGAAGGTTGTGTTAACTGTCATTCACAGATGGTTCGTCCTTTAACAGCAGATGTTGTTAGATATGGTGATTACACTAAAGCAGGAGAAGAGTTCTATGAGCGTCCATTTCTATGGGGTTCTAAGCGTACAGGTCCTGATTTAGCTAGAAACGGTGGTAGATATTCTGATGAGTGGCAAATAATGCACCTTAAAGAACCTACAAAATTCTATCCTAAAACAAATATGCCTTCATACGCATTTCTTGATAGACCTGCAAATGCAGTGGCTGCTGAAAAATCTATGAAAGCATTAGGGTATCCATATACGCAAGAGGATATTGATAAAGTAGCTAACTCAACTGAACTTGAAGTACTTACAGCATATCTACAATCATTAGGATCAGATATACCAGATAATATGTATGTGAAAGTTAATCCTGATGATTATGATAACACAATGGCTCCGATGTCTACAATTTCTCCTGAAACGAAAATAGCGTTTGTTGATAATTGTGCTGGTTGTCATGGAACAGAGGGAGAGGGTACAGATGTTGCTGCACCGTTTTCTGATGTAATTCCTGATCCCGTAATTGATGGATATTTATTTGTAAGTGTAGCTAACGGTATCCCTTATACAATGCCTAGCCATATAGGAATTATGACTAAGAGAAGAATGTGGGAATTAGTGTTATATGCTAAAGAGCTTGCAAATAAGAAGAGAACTGCAACTACTACTACAACTGCTACTAACAGTGATATGTCTGCTGTTGATAGTAGTGTGAATAAATAAACTTAACTGGAGGTAATATTTATGTCTATAGAAGAGGATAATGTAGAAAGTTTAACTAGAAAGGATACAGAGCATAAACTTCCATTACTATGGGTTGTTTTATTTGTTGGATTAATCGCATGGGGTGTGTATTATTTTTATGCATATACTCCAGCGTTTTCTGGATGGACTCAAGATAAAGAAATTGAAGAGTCTTTAGATAAATTAAATCTTAATTAAGTAAATAGCTTAATTAGTTGTTATTAAGCTCTCTTTTCTATATTTATATAGGAAAGAGAGTCTTTATTTTATTATTTAATATATTATTGAAAAGAGAGTTTTTATTCGTTTTGATATGTGTTTAGAGATGTTTTAGATTTAACTTAACGATGGTTTGAGTTTTAAGTAATAATATTTAATATTATATTATATAATGAGGTGCAGTATTATGACATTTGGTGGCAGTGAAATATTTTTATTAGTAACGGGCAGTATTTTAATTATCGCAATGATAATAGTTATATATTACTATTTTTCTTCAAAAAGAAAAGAGACAGTTGAATCTCCTAAGTATGAGATGTTGAAAGACGATGAACAAAAGTAATAATAGTGACGGTAGTGATAGAGATAATATAAAGGTTAAGGGTAATCAATTACCGATACTTTTTCGTACTCAACTTATCTCTATTATATTGATAGTAGTAGCAGTTTTACCACTTTTTATTATCACTCCAAACGGTAATACAGCGTTAAGGTTAGACTTATCGACTGTTTCACTTTATTTTTTCAATCAAGTTATACAGATAAATGATTTCTTTATAGCATCTATATTGTTTTTCCTTCTAATCTTTTTACTTATTTTATTCACTCAAATTTTTGGAAAGATTTGGTGTGCGATATTATGTCCTCAATCTATCTTTTTGAATATAATAATGAAGTTAGAGAAGAGTCTTTCTTTTTTAGGTGAAAGGTTTGCAAGATATTACCTATCATTTATGGGTGCGTTTCTATTAACCTTAATTCTATTTTTCTTTTTTACATCGCCGTACGATTTTATAGATGTAATTACTGGATATAATTCACATATTTTAAT
>CAMRDM010000035.1 GCA_947041225.1 uncultured Deferribacteraceae bacterium
GATAGTCAAGTTGAGCAGGGTAGTCGAGCTAAGCAAGATAGTCGAGTTGAGCAGGATAGTCGAGTTGAGCAAGATAGTCGAGTTGAGCAGGGTAGTCGAGTTCAGCAGGATAGTCGAGTTGAGCAGGATAGTCGAGTTGAGCAGGATAGTCGAGCTAAGCAAGATCGTCGAGTTGAGCAAGATAGTCGAGTTGAGCAGGGTAGTCGAGCTAAGCAGGATAGTCGAGTTCAGCAAGATAGTCAAGTTGAGCAGGATAGTCGAGTTGAGCAGGATAGTCAAGTTGAGCAGGGTAGTCGAGTTGAGCAGGATAGTCGAGTTGAGCAGGATAGTCAAGTTGAGCAGGGTAGTCGAGTTGAGCAGGATAGTCGAGTTGAGCAGGATAGTCAAGTTGTACAGGGTCGTCGAGTTCAGCAAGATCGTCGAGTTGAGCAAGATAGCGATATTTACGGTGAAGAGAAAGATGTGATTACCTCTCCTCTAAGGGAAACAACAACTGAGATTTCATCATACCCTAACTGGGTTCTAAATCCAAATATAAACGGTTATTTTGCAACGGCTGTGGGTAGTTCAAAATATAATCATAGACAAGGGTTATCTTATCAGAAACGCATGGCACGAGTTCAAGCTAATGCCGAACTTTCTAAAATTATTTCTGTTAAAATTGATAATGAACTTGAAAGAACTTCTGTACATTCAGACGGTACTCAAATAAAATATGATATCAATCATAAATCACGACATAGAAGTAACTCTAAATTAGAGAATGTAAAACAGTTAAATGAGTGGTTAGATCCAGTTACAAAAGATTACTACATCTTATTAGGTATAAAAGTTAAGCCTATTTTAGATTAACTAAAACTACGATATGGATAGATAAATTGATCGAGTAAGAAGTATATAATATAATATAATTAAGAGGTATAGATTTGTTAATAGGAGCACATCAATCGGCATCAGGTGGTGTCGACAATGTTTTTAAAGGGGCTAGCACAGATGAGTGTGAGTCTATTCAGTTATTTGTTAAATCTCCAACTAGATGGAGTGGTAAAGAGTTAACCGATAAAGAGGTTGAAAGTTTTTTAAGTAAATCGGCTGTATTTGGTAAGAATGCGATTGTAACACATTCATCATATCTTATAAATTTAGCATCGCTTGATTTAGAGGTAAGGAATAAATCTGATATATCTTTACAAGAGGAGATGTTGAAATGTAATAAGTTAGAGATACCTTATTTCGTTATGCATCCGGGTTCTAAAGGTACAGGTGATCTTGATACGGCACTTGGTATGATCGCTCAAGGCATCGATAAGATGTATGATAGTAACGATATCAAAACTATGATGTTACTTGAAAATACTGCTGGTGCTGGAAACCTTACAGGTGGTGAACTAGAACATCTTGTTAAGATTATTGATAAGGCAAAACATAAAGATAAAATCGGTGTATGTATAGACACTTGTCATGCGTATGTTTACGGTTACGATATAAAAAATGATTACGATACTTTTACAGATAAACTACACTCATATTTTGGAGATAAGTTAAAAGTGTTTCATCTAAACGATGCTAAGAAAGAGCTTGGAACGAAGCTTGATAGACACGAGTTTTTAGGTGAAGGTTTTATAGGTATTGAACCGTTTAAAAGTTTAGTAAATGATATAAGGTTCAAAGATACTTTAGGTATACTTGAAACGCCTGTAAAAGATAAGCAAACTTATCTTGAAGAAGTTAGGTTGTTGAAAAGTTTTAGAAAATAAAATTTATAATTGAAGGAAATATATGTCTGATAATAAAGAAATAAAATATTCTAGTGAAGTAGAGGTATTGAGAAGTATTATACCTAATATACAAGAGATAAAAGAGACTCATATCTCTTATGCGATACTTACAGAAGATTATGTTTATAAGGTAAAGAAAGCTGTAGATTTCGGTTTTTTAAACTATAAAACATTGAAAAGCAGAAGGTTGTACACGATTTTAGAGCAAGAGTTAAACGATAGATTTTCTAAAGATGTATATATCGGCGTGTTTAAATTAGTTGAAATAGAGAATAAAGTTTTTGAATTAGTACCGTATACTTCTTCGCTTTCTCCAGTTGAGTATGTGCTGAAGATGAGAAGAATTAAAGATGATGCGTTTCTTATGTCTAAACTAGATAGCAAAAAAATAAGTTTAGATGAGATAGAGTCAGTTGGTAGCGAGGTTGCTAAATTACTTCAAAATCTTGAAAGTGCACCGTTTGAAACAGTAGAGGGGTTTGTGTCAAATTTCGATACAGTAGCATATAATGCTAGAGAGAATTTTGAACAGACAGAGAAATATGTAGGCTCATTAATAGATAAAGAGTATTACGATTTTATCAAGAAAGAGACGAGATTATTTTTAGATAATCATAAAGATTTATTTAATGAGCGCTACGCTAATGGGTTTGTCAAAAATGGACATGGAGATCTTAGATTAGATCATATATATTTTAATGATGATAATACAATCGGATTAATTGATTGCATAGAGTTTAATAAAAGGTTTAGATTTAATGATATAATATCTGAATTAGCATTTCTATCTATGGAACTTGATCTATCAAAAAACATTCCAACATCAGATGCATTTACTAAAGGTTTCTTACGTGAAGTAAGTGATACTAATTCATTGATATTATTGAACTATTACAAATCATATCTTGCGTATGTCCGAGCTAAAATTGCAGCGTTCACATTAGAGTCGTTAGATCCAGAAACTACTATATATAAAGATAAAGTTGCTGAGCTTAAAAGGTTGATAAAACTTTCTGCATACTATATTTTGATTGCGAACAAACCTACTACGTTGTTATTTTTCGGTTTAATGGCAACGGGTAAATCTAAGAATGCAACTTTATTTTCTGATGATTTTCCTGTTACAAAAATCAGTTCGGATATTGTACGTAAGAGTATAAGCAATGTTAATTTAACCGATAAAGTGTATGTTGAGTTTGATGCAGATATATACTCTAAAGATGTATCGTATAAACTTTATGAAGAGATTGCGAAGATGGTTAATGCTAATTTATCAATCGGTAGATCATCTATTATAGATGCTTCATTTACTGATAGTAAATATTACGACATCGTTAAATCGAATGTAACAAGCGATCTCTTTAATATTAAATTTACATCAACAGAAGAGGTTATCGGTATTAGGCTTCAATCAAGACTTAGCAGAACAACGGTAACTGATGGACGTCCTCAAATATATGAAGAGCAGAAAGAGAAGGCTAATTTTCCTAAAGAAGATTTAGTTGTTGATACAACAGGTAAGGTGAATAAAAACACAAAGCAGATTTTTTCTGCAATGATCGTTAAAAAATGAAATCTAATTATAATGTAAGACAGTTAAATAGTTCGTTTTCAGATCCAGTATTTTTTATACGCAATGTGTATATGAAAAAAGCTGTAATGTTTGATTTAGGTAAGTTGGGTAAGATAGGTAATCATGAACTTCATGATGTATCATGTGTATTTGTATCTCATACGCATATGGATCATTTCTCAGGTTTCGATCGTTTATTAAGATCGGTTTTGATTACCGATATGAAGATACGAATTTATGGTCCTAAAAATATTATCAAAAATGTTGAAGGTAAACTTAATAGTTACACTTGGAATTTAGTTGATGGATACGGGTTAGAGATTGAAGTTATAGAGCTAGATCATACCAATAAGAAGAAGTCCGTTTTCAAGGCGAAGGGTGGGTTTGAGAGAGAAGATTTAGAGTACGCTGATACAGATTTAAATTTAGATGATGGATTTAAAGTACGATATGAAATTTTCGATCATGGGATACCGTCAATAGGCTATCGTCTTATTGAGCCTAGGATCATAAATATACAGAAAGAGAAACTTATTGAATTAGGTTTCAAAGAAGGTATTTGGCTAAAAGAGTTAAAGAATAGAATTCTAAATAACGAAGATGGATCGATTACTGTTAATACTACAGACGGCGAAAAAGTTATGGATATAAAAGAGTTAGCAAAAGATATATGTGTTGATAAACAACAGGAAGATATAACATATATAACAGATATCGCACCACATGATGAAAATATTGAAAAGGCTGTTCAACTTTCTGATAGATCGTATCTATTGATTATTGAATCTGTTTTTATGGATGTTGATTTTTGTCATGCATCAGAAAAAAATCATTTGACTATAAAAATAGCTAAAGATATATTTACTAGATCACAATCAGCTTTTATAAGGTTTATTCATTTTGCTCCAAGATATGAAAAAGAGAAAGAGATTTTCTTTGAAGAGTTATATCATACGGTTAAGAGTAAGATATTTATAACGGATTAGATTGGATTAAATAATTATAAAACGGTGATCTATGATAGAGACTTTTCTTAAAGATGGTGATTATTCAGCACACGATTATTTAATGATGGATAAAGACATTGCGATAAAGAACGGTGTAGTCGATCCAAAAAAACAACCTTATTTTAAGGATATGAAATCTAAAATAGGTGTCTTACTTATTCATGGCTATACAGCAACTCCTGAGGATTATATCCCTTTGATTAAAGCTATTGAAGAGAAAGGATATACTGTATATGCGTCGCTTGTTGCAGGACATGGTTTAGATGAAAATTATTTAAACACAGCAAGTTATCTTGATTGGTACAACTCGATAAAGTACGGTTACTTAGCGATATCTAAGTCTTGTGAAAAAGTTATTGTGATCGGAGAATCAGCTGGTGCACTTCTTGCGTTACTTGTTGCAAATTACAATAGAGTTGATAAAGTCATGCTTTTCTCTCCAGCGTTTAAGACGAAAGATAAGCGGTTCTTTCTTCTAAAATATTTTCATTTTTTCAATTTTAAAATCCACGTTCAATCAGATCGCAAGTATACTCTTGAGCATGAAGTACGTTGTACAACTTTTAGATCTTTAAATCAATTAAGATTAATTCAAGATGTTGTTCATAATCTTGAAATAAATTACGGTTACGATTTAGTATGTGTTGTAGGTGATGAAGATGTGATGGTATCTGTTAAAGCAGTTGATGAGTATTTTAATAAACATTTTACTAAAGAGTGTGGAACTCATAATTATTCGTTGCTACATCTCTCTAATGATATTTATGAGATAGATCATGTAATCATAGAGCGAGATCACAGTAAGACGATTAAGTATGTTGTCGCTATGATATAATTTAATTGTATTGATATAATTAAAGATATAGTGGCTACGATATAAGTATGGTTACGGTAAGTAATTGACTTAAAGTTGGTATGATATAATAGATGGGGTTTTGCAAATGATATCAAAAATAATAGGTGTGATCGGTACAGGAAATATGGGTGGAGCTATCATAGATGGCTTGATGAGTCGTGGTATAATTTCTCCTGATAATCTTCTGTTGACAAATCGTGATATAGATAAAGCTAATATGTTTTACGATAAATATAAAACTTCTGTAATGGATGCAGAAGAGGTTATAGAGCGATCAGATATTATTTTGATAGCGGTTAAACCTAAAGATATTGATAGTTTAGTACCTATACTTGCAAGGTATAATGATAAGGTTATAATTTCAGTTCTTGCAGGTATAACGATAGAGTATTTTAGAAACCATTTAGATGCGAGTATTCAGGTGGCGAGAGTTATGCCAAATATCCCTTCTACGATATCTAAAGGAGTTATATCTATATCTTACTCGGAAAACATAAGTGATGAGAGTAGGGAGGTAGTAGATACTATTTTTAGTTCTATCGGAGAAGTTTATCATATTGAAGAGAGGATGATAAATATATCAACGGGGTTATCGGGATCATCTCCAGCGTATATGTTTTTAATAGTTGATGCTATAGCGAAAGTTGGTATTGATTACGGTATGGATAGATCGACAGCATTGAATATGGTTATTGATACGATGATCGGCTCGGCTATGTTTATGCGAGATTATACTGAGATTGAAGCAGATACTCTTGTTAGTAAGGTAACCTCTCCAGGTGGTACAACGATAGAGGGTTTAAGGGTGTTAGATGAGAAGAATATTTTATCGGGTATATCAAGTGCGATTAAGAGTGTTATAGAAAAAAGTTTCTCTATGGAGAGAAAAGATTAATTTATAGTTGTTGTAGAGTTTATGTAGTAAGTAAATTTCGATTACAGTTGTGTTTATATTATATGTCTGGATTGAGATTATCACACAGGTTGCTATGATACACCAAAGTAACAAGATTAGATTGATTTAAATGAGTTGTCTAAACAAGCTGAACTGTTGTACCGAGCCGAGCAATTGCACTAAGCAGAACAATCGCACCGAGCCGAACAATCGCGCCATGCCGAACAATTACGCCAAGCCAAACGATTGCACTAAGCCGAACAATCACGCCGAGCCAAACTATCGCACCAAGCCAAATAATCGCACTAAGCCAAACTATCGCACACTTGCCAAACTATCGCACTAAGCCGAACTATTGTACTATACTGAACGATCGCACCAAGCTGAACAATCACACTGAGCCGAACTGTCACGCCGAGCCGAACAATCACACCAAGCCAAACAATCACAACAAGCCAAACAATCACAACAAGTAGAACAATCGCACCGAGCCGAACGCTTGCACTAAGCCGAACTATCGCACCAAGCCAAACGATTGCACTAAGCCGAACAATCACACTAAGCCGAACAATCACACTAAGCCGAACAATCACAACAAGCCGAACAATCGCACCGAGCCGAACGATTGCACTAAGCCGAGCAATCACACCAAGCCAAACAATCACAACAAGTAGAACAATCGCAACAAGCTGAACTATCACACCGAGCCGAACTATCACACACTTGCCAAACAATCACACCAAGCCGAACAATTACGCCAAGCCAAATAATCGCACCGAGCTGAACAATCGCACCAAGCCGAACAATCACAACAAGTAGAACAATCGCACCGAGCCGAACGATTGAACCAAGCCCAAACTGTCGCACTAAGCCGAACAATCGCAAAAGCTGAACAATCGCACCGAGCAAGACAATCGTACCGAGCCAAACGATTGCACTAAGCCAAATAATCGCACCGAGCCGAACAATTACGCCAAGCCAAACGATTGAACCGAACCGAGCAATCGCAATAAGCAGATCTGTCGCAACAAGCTGAGCAATTGAACCGAGCAAAACAATCGTACCAAGCCCAAACTGTCGCACTAAGCCGAACAATTGAACCAAGCCGAACAATCGCAACAAGCTGAACTGTCGCACTAAGCCGAACAATCGCAACAAACCAAATAATCGTACCAAGTCGAACTATCGCAACAAGCTGAGCAATTGAACCGAGCCGAACAATCACACTCTTGCCAAACGATTGCACTAAGCCAAACAATCGCACTAAGCCGAACAATCGCACTAAGCCAAACGATTGAACCGAACCGAGCAATCGCACTAAGCCGAACAATCGCAACAAGCCCAAACTGTATAAACTAGTCAGTAGTTTGACGTTTCATCGTGAACGAAACTCTGCCTCTATTCTTATCAATCTCTAAAACTCTAACCTTAACATTATCGCCAACTTTAACAACTTCAGCTGGACTTTTTATAAATTTATCAGCTAGTTGTGATAGATGAATTAAACCATCGTTTTTAAGACCAACATCAACAAATGCACCGAAATCAACTATGTTAGTAATCTTTCCATTTAACTGACTTCCAATCTCAATATCCTCAAGTGATATTATTCCATTTTTAAAAATTATAGGATCAACGTTATCTCTAATATCTCTATCAGGCTTCTCTAAGTTCGCTATAATATCATCAAATGTAAATGCTCCGATACCTAACTCATTTAAAATCTCTTCCTTATTAATAGTTTTTAATTTCAATCTAATCATATTAGCGTTATCAATATCTATACCTAATTTATTTAAAAGCTTATATGTAGCTTCGTAACTTTCTGGGTGGATAAATATTTTGTCAAGTTTCTCTTCGCCGTCATATATTTTTAAAAATCCTGCACATTGACGATAGATAGATTCTCCAAGTCCTGGGATATCAAGTAGCTCTGAACGTTTTGTAAATCTACCTTTCTTCTCTCTAAATTTTATAATATTCTCTGCGATCGAAGCATTCAGTCCAGCGATATATTTTAGTAGTGATGTTGATGCAGTATTTAAATTAACACCAACAGAGTTTACAACCGTCTCAACAACTGTCTTTAATGATTTATCTAATTTCTTAGCAGATACATCGTGTTGATACATTCCAACACCTATCGATTTAGGTTCAATTTTTACAAGTTCAGATAAAGGATCAATAACTCGTCTTGCAATTGATATAGCTCCACGAAAAGTTAAATCAATATCAGGGAACTCTGCTTTAGCGATCTCACTTGCAGAATACACAGATGCACCAGCTTCATTTACAATCGTGTAATCTATAGATACCCCTTCATCACTTATAATTCTTGCGATAAACTCCTCAGTCTCTCTTGATGCTGTTCCGTTTCCGATAGCTATAGTATTGAGGTTATATTTTTTTATTGTGTTTACTATAACGTCCCTACTGCCTTCATAGTTTGATACAGGTTGAGTCGGATATATCACTCCGTAGCTTAACAGTTTACCAGTATCATCTATCGCAGCGTATTTACATCCTGTTCTAAAAGCTGGATCAATCCCTAATATTCTTCTACCTTTAATAGTTGGAGTAAGTAGTAACGCTGCAAGATTTTCAGAGAACACATTTATAGCTCTAAGTTCAGCGTTAGATTTTAATTCAGATCGTAACTCTAGCTCGATCGATGGAGATAAGAATGATTTATAAGCTCTTGATATAGCTCTTTCAACATGTTCGTTCTGCAGATATGTTGTGTTGTAAAGTATGGCAGATATAGCATTGATTGCAAGTTCATCATCGATCTCTATTTTAACTTTTAGAGCGTTCTCTTTTTCTCCTCTAAAAATCGCTAAAATTCTATGAGGAGGAATAATAGCTACTTTTTGATCGAACTCGTAATAGTTCTCATAACTGCTTCTCTCTTCTTTAGTATCTGAATGTTTTTTAGATGAGATTACAGCTGTTTCAAAATATAACTCTCTTAATCTGTTTTTAACGGTAATTGTATGAGATATATCTTCAGTTAAAATATCCCTAGCCATATCGATAGCTGTTTTAATATCTACTACAACATCGTTAATATATTTTGTAGCTTCATCATCTATATACGATAGATCAGCTGTTGATTTTATATATAGTGCAAGAGGCTCAACTCCTGCTTCTTTTGCTATATCTGCTTTAGTTTTACGCTTAGACTTATAAGGAGCGTAGATATCTTCAAGCTCAGTTAAAGTTTTTGCATTGATTATAGTTCTCTTTAACGTGTCTGTTAGCTTACCTTTTTCATCGATATTTTTTATAATATCATCTTTTCTTTTTTCAAGACTAACTAGATATTCGTATCTTTCTATAACATCACGTATAACTGTTTCATCCATAGCTCCAGTCATCTCTTTTCTATATCTTGCGATGAAAGGTACGGTGTTTCCTTCTTGATGAAGTTTTATTAAGTTATCCATGTCTTGAGTTTTTCTGTTAAATTCTTTTACTAAAATCTCGTTAATGTTTATCATTTTGCTGCCTTTATTTTGAATAATAAAAAATAGCAGAAAATACCAATATTATGATACTTTCTGCTATATATATGAAAAATTCTAATTACTTACTATCTTTGCCAAGTATTGCTTTAACTAAATCAACAGGAAATGGTATTATAGTTGATGTACCATTTTTTGCACCTATTTCTGATAAAGTTTGTAGATAACGCAACTGTAATGTTGCAGGATTTTTATCCATAATTTTCGATGCTTCAGCTAATTTAGTAGAAGCTTCAAATTCACCTTCAGCTGCAATAATTCTAGCTCTTCTCTCTCTTTCAGCTTCAGCTTGACGACTCATAGCCTTCTGCATTTCAAGAGGTAGATCTATATGTTTGATCTCAACTGCAGAGATTTTTACACCCCAAGGATCAGTTTGTTTATCAATAACTGTTTGCATCTCCATATTAATTTTATCCCTTTGAGATAAGATATCATCTAGCTCAAACTGTCCGATAATACTACGTAATGTGGTTTGCGATATCTGACTTGTAGCATATTCAACATTTTCAACCTCAAGAATAGATTTCTCAGGAGTGATTATTCTAAAATAAACAACAGCGTTAACTTTAAGCGATACGTTATCTTTAGTGATAATATCTTGTGGAGGTACATCCATAACGATAGTTCTCATATTGACACGAACCATTTTCTCGATAAAAGGGATAAGGATAATTAGTCCAGGACCTCTAATACCAACATATCTACCAAGTCTAAAAACAACAGCTCTTTCGAATTCGTTTAAAATTCTAACCATTTTAAGAAACACAATCCCTATACCGATAACTATAAATATAGTAGTTATCATTGATGGATTGATAATTTGAAGTGTATTCATGCTCTTCTCCCATAAAATTATATTGATCTCTACAATAACATAGTCGCCCTTAAAATGCAAGATAGTTATCAAGGGTTTAAAGTATCTTAAATTATATTTTATATTGATTTTATTGTATATTTTTACCATAATACTATTCGTTTATATATTAGTTGAGGTAGAGTTTATGAATATTAAAAGTATGACTGGTTTCGGTAAGTATAATTTACTGTTAGATGATATGGATGTAACAATTACGATTAGATCTATTAATAGCAAATATTGTGATATATATCTCAAAACGCCTAGAACATTAATTGATAACGATCTTAAATATAGAAAGATTATTCAAGATAAACTCAAACGTGGAAAAGTTGATGTACGTATAGAACTTGAACTGAAAAAAACAGAACGTTTACCAGAGCTTAATATTGATCTCTTAAAAAGATATAAAGAACTTATGTATATGTTGAAATCAGAGGCGAACCTATCTACCGAAATAGGGATACAAGATTATCTTAAACTTCCTGATTTAATATCATTCAAATACGATGAAACAGCTACCGAACATATCGAACCAATCATAGAGGACTCTCTGCTTAAAGCGATTGATGATCTAAACGTTATGCGTATATCAGAGGGAAATATTTTAATCATAGATATAGTAAATCGATTAGATAAAATTGCAGAACTAACAAAAAGTATAGAAGGCAGTAAAGAGGATGTATATAATCTATGGATCGATAGATTGAAATCTAAAATTGATCTGTTTAAGTTGGAAAATATATCCGAAGATAGAATTATTCAAGAAGCAGTTATTCATAGCGAGAAAGCTGATATCACTGAAGAGATCGTCAGAATTAACTCTCATATCACACAGTTCAAAAATATCATCAAAACAGAAGAAGAGGTCGGTAAAAAATTAGATTTTCTAACTATAGAACTTAATAGAGAATTTAATACAATCGCATCAAAATCAACAAAATCATCTATTATCACATTTGTTATAGATGCAAAATCTCAGATCGATAAAGTTAAAGAACAGATACAAAACCTTATATAATTTTATGCCATATAATCGATGTAATCATCTGTATAGATCTGTTTACATACTAAATGTATGAATATATAAGCAAGTATCTATATATTTGCATGTAATAGACTTAAAGTTTACAAAAGTCAATTTTTGCGTAAAAGTTGACTACATGTTAATAATTTAGCTTGCAATATTTTAAAATACGTTATATTATGTTCATGTGTATAAATATAATTTTTCAAAAGAGAGATAGAAATTGACAAATGAATTGAAGTTTGGTGATAGACTTGCACAAGTTTTAAAGTTGCGTAAGGTAAGTTATACAGAGCTAGCTGAAGAGGTTTCAGTGACGAAATCTGCTGTGAGTAAATGGATACATAATAAGTGTATGCCGCAGGCGGCTGTTATCCAGCGAATTTCTAAGCGTTATAATATTTCGTATAATTATTTAATGGGCGAGGAGTTCAGTTATACGGATAATAAGTTTCTATTACTATCCCCGTCGTTAGTAAGCTCTGTGAATGAGCCAGATAGCGTTACACGATCATTATGGATTCCTATGTATGATACAAATGTGGGAGAGGGCGATATAGGTGATGTTATAAATGATGGCGAGATCATTGCATGGCATAGTATATCTGAGTCGTCGTTTAGGTACGGTGAAGAGAGTGAGAAACCGTTTTCTGTACGTATCAAGACAGATTATATGTTACCTTATTTTTTAAAGGGAGATTATATAACTGTATCACGAAGCGAGATCGACACAGTTATAAATAATTCGTTGTATGCGTTACGTATCGATGATGCTCAGATCGGTATTGACGGTATATTGATTAAGCGAGTACAATTTTATTCAGATAAAAACCTTTATTTATTAAAGTCCGACAATTCCAATTTCAAAACGTATATAATAGATCAGAAGAAAGTAACGATCATCGGCAAGGTTGTCGGATTATGGCGTCAGCTGTAGACGGGAAGGTTGGTGTTGTGGTTATATTTTGGTTACGGTAATTAATTAGTTTGTAGTTATGAATGAAATTAATATAAAACGAGTTCTTAAAAAGTAGATTTTAAATCATATTAAATATAGTTAGTTGTTAAATTGATTAATTAGTCTCAATAAAATAAACTCATAACTCTTTACGATTAAAGAATTTATGAGTTTTATATTTTATATCACTTTTCTATTATTTTTAATATCTAGTTATATCATTCATTGTACGATCGCAATCACATAATCATGTTCACAATCTCACAACCATAAATCAGTCTTACCTTACTTCACTCTATTACTAATTTCTTTCATGGCATCAATCACGGCATCAATTTCGTTAAACGTAGAATAAGCGTTCGGCGAGAACCTAACTGCACCTGTTGGATAAGTATTAAGATATTTATGTGCACGAGGGTTCGATTGTAAAGTTCCATCTACAATTATACCATGTTTTTTATCGAGCAAAGTTGCGAGATCTATCGGTGCAATACCTTTCATATTAATTGATAATATATTAGTAGATAGATCACCTAATGTATGATAGAAGGTAACGTTATTTAAAATTTTTAATCCCTCGAGTAATCTATTTTTGATAGTTTCAGTACGGTAATAGATTGAGTCGATACCTTTTTGTTCAATCCATTTTAATGCTCCTTGTAGTCCTGCAATGGATAGATAGTTGAGTGTACCTATTTCGAATTTATCAGGAATAATATCAGGTTCGATTTCGAATTCAGCAAGTGCGTCAGTACGTCCCTGCATCATAGTTCTGATATCTTTAGATTGGATATCTTTACCGAGAATCATAATTCCAACGCCGTGTGGAGCGAAGAGGTTTTTGTTACCACTTAGAACAAGAAAATCAACTCCTGAGCCGTCGACATCGATATTAATAAGTCCAGCAGTTTGCGACGCATCGACTAAAATATAAGCGCCATTTTTATGAGTTATATCAACCATATCGGCGATATTATTCACAGCCCCAGTAACATTATCACCGTGACTTACGATAACCATTTCAGCGCCGAGCGATTTTTTATATAGATCGAATAGATCGATAGTATAGTTGTTGGTATGCGTTGTTTCGACGATTTTAATATTTTTATCAATATATAATCTTCCAAGTGGACGCATAATAGAGTTATGTTCGAGAGAAGATATAACAATTTTATCATCATCGTTAATCACGCCGTATAAGACGGTGTTGATGGCAGTTGTACAGTTATTAGTAAAAATAACTCTTGAAGGATCTTTCACGTTAAACATTTTAGCGATTGTGTTACGAGTTTGAGTAATCATTTCCATAGATTTGATAGAAAGCGAGTGCGAATACCTAGATGATCTCACGGCAACGGTTTTCATAAAATCATTAACTGCGTTATACACTTCTTCAGGTTTCGTATGGGTAGATGAAGCATTATCCATATATATAGTTTTTTTAGTAATATTACACCTCATTCACAATCAGCTTATAGTAATACGATTACAATTTATTAGAGAATTAAACGCTACTACATCAGATTATAATATTAGGCTATAAATATCAAGGAAAAAAGCAATTAAGTTAGATATAATTGTAGTTTGATAGCGATTTTATAGTATAAATCGAGGAGTATTAATTAATAGAGTTATTTCAATATAGATGTTATAGTGGATATGAATATAAACATAGAGCCTAGATTGTGATTATGATTATGTAGAAGTTTTATAATGTGTACAGTAGTGATAGATGGTATGGTATGATAGATGGATTGATGAATTAAAATTATAGATAGTGATGGGAGATGAAAAAGATGAAACAACTTGATACTTATAATAATATGACAGAAGAGAAGCAAGGGATTGATAATATAATTTATTCACTTTACAACTTCACAGACGAAGAAATCAAATTCATCAAAGAGGTTAAATAGTTATGGAACAACCTTTAGTATATAATACAGAACAAGAATTAATTAATTGGCTTAGAGATGATTTAGAATATCAGAGATATCAGCTTACATTGAATGGTGTAAAAAGAGAAGATATAAAAGATGAAGATTTAATTCTTCGTATAGGAGGCATAATTAATGACTTCTCAGAACGAGTGAAATGTAATTTTATTTTAAATTTTAGGGATATTTTAACTAATGTATTAGTGCCTAAGGCTCCTAAAGAAGAAGATAACAACCTTATTGTATGTCCTTATAAAGTAGAAGTTAAATTTGTTGATTTTGAAGATTTTACAAATTTTGCATTTATTAAATTTAAGAGTAAAGTAAATTTCTTTGAATCTACCTTTAAATTAGATGCAAATTTTCAAAACTGTGTATTTATGGAAAAAGCTTATTTTGTGGTTTTAGATTTTAAAGAAAAGGTAAACTTTGCAGCATCCATAGTTGCTGCTGAAATCAAATTTGCATATGTTACTTTTAGAAATATCGGACACTTCTTCAAAATATCTCTGCGATCGACAGTAATATTTGATAATATTATTTTTGGAAAAGACAAAGGAGTTCTATATCTTGCAAGTATCCATGTAGGTGATAATAATGAAAAAATAAAGTTAGATGAGGGGCGTGAAAACTCCAAAATAGAAATTACCAATACTGTAATAGATGGGCGTATTGATTTTCATAATGTGAACATAGATATACTTGATCTTAGCAATACGGTTGTAAATAGTGGTGTTGTTAGTACGGATAATTTAAATGTGAAAAACTATAGATCATGGAAAACTGCAAGGTTTTTAAAGCACGAAGCATATAAAATATCTAATACCATTGAGGGTTTAAAATATAAAGCACTAGAAAAAGTGTTGTATGAGAAAGAACTTAAAAAGGAAATTAGCGTTATAGGTAGTAAAGGCAGTCAGCAAGGCGATAAAAACATTGTTGAATTATACGCCGAGCTTTTCTCTCTCATGCTTAGTAAATTATCAAATAATCATGGACAAGACTGGATCAAAGCCGTTAAGTTTATTTTTTTAACTAGCTTTATATCTGTAAGTTTAGCTTATACTTCATTAATTTCTATGAAAATATTTTTTGTAATTTTAGTTGTTTATTTATGGATACCATTTTATATATGTTTAGATCGTAAAAACTATATTAAAAAAAGTGTTCCTCCTGTTTTAATATCGCTGATAAGTTTTTATTTTATATATACTTATTTTAACTCTAACATATCTCTTGAAATCATTTTAATAACTTATTTTAGTTATCTAACTCCAACTAATTTAGATTTAATGAAAGTTGTTGCAGGTACATTACCTAATAGCAACTTAAATATAAATAGTTTAAATCCGTTTCAACTAATCTCCTTTTACTTCTTCTACATCTTCGGTAAAATCGCTATCGGTTACGGTATATTTCAAGTGATACAAGCTTTTAGAAAGTTTAATATTAAATAATAAATATCTAAAAATAAAAAACAAAAAAACTCTTAATCTAAGTTATAATAAACATCTAAATTATAACGAAGATTAAAAGCATTGATAAATATATCTATAAAATTTTATACATTATACATTGTATCTTGTATCGTATATATCACAAATTTTCACCTGCATCAGACAAATCACTTAGGTGCAAATCCTCTCATAAATGATGTTCGTTTATGTGATTGTGCTATTACGTTTCTTTCTCTTACACCCATGTCATATATCTGTTGTTCACGTCTCATATCTAACAAAGATTTTCCGCTATCTATTTTGTTTTTTGAGGATACATCTTTCTTATTCTCAGTCATGTAAAATAATGCACCTCTAGCTTTTCTATCTGCTATAGCGCGTTTATCTTCCACCATGTTTTTGCTGTTCGTTTTATAAACTGTCGTTGAGTGTGATGAGTATCCATCTATACCAATTCTTGTTGTTACATTCACATTGTTTGTAAGCTTGTGTGATGATTTAACCTTTTTGCGTAAAGTTTCAAACATCTCGTCCTTAAATTCAGGATTTGATTGCATTTTTTCTAATGCTTCATCAGTAATATGTACTGAATGCGATAATACGGATGATGAACTCTTACCATAAATAACACTTAGTTCTTTTCGAAGATCTTTTTTGAAGATTCTCAGTGCTTCTGCTTTCGTTACTTTTTTTGGTTCAGAAGCTTTACTATTTTCTGTTGTATTCTTACTTTCTTTATTCTGTGATGTTTGATTATATGGGGTAGTGTTACCACTATACCTATTAATTTCCATGCGTGTTCCTCCTAAGATTTCGTATAAGTTACTTCTGTTTCCATGTTTTAACCGTTCTCTATTAACATCAACTACTACTTCTATATACTAGGAAAAAATCACTATCGTTTACTGTATCATTCATCTGATACAAACTTTTTGAACATTTGGTATTACATATTTTTTAACTCTTAATATGCTTTATAATAAACATCAAAACTATAACGAAGATTAAAAAGCATTGCAAACTGGTGCTAAACTAATTATAATTTATATATGATTGGAGCAATAACCGCAGCCGCACAAGCTTTAAATGTTGGATCATCTGTTGCAAATGTTAGAGCTAATAACATTGCTAATATAAACACGCCCTCATTTAAATCTCGTTTAGCCTCTCTATCTGAAATGAGCCAAGGAGGAGTAGGGCTTGCACCTCTACGCATCAACACCGACTCAGGATCTCTGCTATATACTGGTAATCCTCAAGATGTCTCTATCGTCAATAGATACGGTGGTGTTGGCGGATATCAATCTCCTGGTAATAGATCGTTCAGATTAGATGGTAATCAAGATATATCTTTCACATCTCTTGATACGGCTGATCTATCTGTAGACGACGACGGCTTTCTATATAGTAACGGTGAGCCGATCGGTAGATTAAACTCACTAGGTGGCAATTTAGGTGTTATATCGCCTACCGATTCTCTCATGTCTGGATATCAAGTAACTTCAAATGTCAACATCGTAACAGAAACCGTCGGAAGCCTTATCAATAACGCATATTTTAAAGCCAACGCTTTAGTTATCACATCGTCTGATGACATGATGAAACGCCTTATAGATATTATCGGCTAACAACCTATTATCATAAAATATTAATCAATATTATCGGTAAATGATCTATTTTTTTGCAACCACCGAACAGTAACAGATCACTAAACCGTACCCCAACCACCGAACTGTACTCCAACAATGAATACTGTAGCCCAACCACCGAACTGTAACAGATGACGAAACCGTAACCCAACCACCGAACTGTAACAGATCACTAAACCGTACCCAACCACCGAACCGTAACAGATCACCGAACAGTAACAGATCACGAAACCGTACCCCAACCACCGAACAGTAACAGATCACTAAACCGTACCCCAACCACCGAACTGTAACAGATCACCGAACCGTACCCAACCACCGAACCGTACCCAACCACCGAACCGTACCCAACCACCGAACCGTACCCAACC
>CAMRDM010000036.1 GCA_947041225.1 uncultured Deferribacteraceae bacterium
CCACAACCATGCCAACTCGCCACAACCATGCCAACTCGCCACAACCATGCCAACTCGCCACAACCATGCCAACTTGCCCAACTGCCCAACTTACTATAAAATTAATCTAAATCTAAATTATGACCCATTTTGCTTTTCTTAGTATGCATATATTTTGAGTTATGCTCATTTACTTCACACTCTATCGCTACTCGCTCAACAATATCCAATCCGTACCCTTCTAATGATGATAACTTTCTAGGATTGTTTGTTAATAAACGCAACTTCTTAACACCTAATTTAACCAGTATCTGCGCACCAAAACCGTACTCTCTTAAATCTTCTGCAAAACCTAAATTGATATTTGCTTCAACCGTATCTTGTCCCTGATCTTGAAGATGATAAGCTCTTATTTTATTCATCAAGCCGATACCTCGACCCTCTTGGAACATATAAATTATTACGCCTCGACCCTCTTTCTCAATAAGATCCATAGCATATCTTAATTGATCGCCACAATCACATCTGCACGATCTAAAAACATCGCCCGTTAAACATTGTGAATGAACTCTTGTTAATACCGGCTCTCCCGTTGCAACATCACCCTTAACTAATACCACTGCCTCTTGATGATCAACTACACTCTTATAACCTTTTATAAGAAACTCTCCAGATACGGTAGGTAATTGTGCTACTGCAATCTCTTTAACTATATCATCGTGACTTAATCTATACTCAATCAGATCTGCGATCGTTAAAATCTTTAAATTATGTTCCTTCGCAAAAACCTCGAGATCGGGCATTCTTGCCATCTCGCCATCTTCTTTCATTATCTCACAGATAACGCCTGCTTTAGTCAAACCTGCTAATTTCGATAAATCAACCGAACCTTCTGTTTGTCCAGCTCTTACTAAAACTCCACCCTCTCGTGCCATTATAGGAAAAATATGGCCCGGAGTTACTATATCATCAACTGTAGAATTCTTATCTACTGCCGTTAAAATAGTCTTCGCTCTATCTGCTGCTGAAATACCTGTTGATACCCCTTCCTTTGACTCTATAGATATAGTGAACGCTGTACCAAATCTTGATCTATTATCACTACTCATAAGTGGTAGATTTAACTCATTACAACGCTCTTGTGTTAACGTTAAACATATAAGTCCACGACAATGTTTCGCCATAAAATTAATCTTCTCTGGAGTGATAAACTCCGCAGCTATACAAACATCACCTTCATTCTCTCTATCTTCATCGTCTACTAATATCAACATACCACCTGACTTGATTATCTCTATCGCCTCAGGGACCGTTGCTCTAAAATCACTCATATACAACCTCTTTGAATTACAACCTTGCATATATACACAAAACTATATATATATAGCATCTATTATCTGTCTTGTAAAAGGTTTAACAATCTGCCATCTTTACTGCTCTTATTGTTATCCTTATCTAAAAGACGCTCAACATACCTAGATATCTGATCTACCTCAATATTTACAACTTCACCTACTCGTTTTGAACATAAACTTGTATTTGAATATGTATGAGGAATAACCGCTATATCAAACGATCCTTTACGGATATCTGATACAGTTAAACTTATACCATCAACCGTAATTGATCCTTTACTTGCAATATATCTCTCTATATCAGCATTCGATGATACAGTAAGTTTATAACCGTTACCGATCTTTTCAACCGATAATAATCGCTCCATCGAATCAACGTGTCCTGATACTAAATGTCCACCTAATCTATCTGATAAACGTAAAGCTAACTCTAAATTTACAGCACTACCTATCTGTATATTTGAAAACGAACTTCGCTTTATCGTCTCGTAACTTATATCTGCACAAAATGAAGTTTTACTTCTTTCAACAACAGTTAAACAAACTCCGTTACAAGCTATAGAATCACCTATTACAGACTCTTCAATTATTTTAGTCGCAGATATAGTAACTCGTGCATAACCATCGCCACTGCTCTTACTAATTAATTTTCCAACTTCTAATATTAATCCTGTAAACATAATCTATCACGCACTTCAAATGTTTTGAAAACAATCTCATCTGTATAATTTTTCTGCTTTGCATCTATATAAATATCGTTGTTCAACTTCTTGTAACTGTAAGATAGAAAACGATCAATCTTAGATAGTTCACTACTACCAACACCTGACACAGCTCGCATAGATGATGAACCTCCAATTATCATAGGTGCTAAAAATATATGATACTTATCGATCAGATCCCTATCTTTAAATGTACCTAATAATGTCGATCCAGCCTCTACCATTATATCAATTATATTCATCTGTTTTAAAGTTTTTAAAACTTGATAGATATCTAAATATCCATCAGCACCTTTATGAACCTTAACAACTTTAACACCAAAATTTGCAAAATATTTTATTCGCTCATCTAAGATATCTTCATCCACAAAAATAACCGTATCTATATCTTTCGCAGTTTTAACAATTGATGATCTGTGAGCAATAGATAATTTGCTATCTAATATAACTCGCATAGGTTGAGCAATAACATCGCCAATCCTACTATTTAACGTCGGATCATCGCTATGAACCGTTCCAATACCTGTCATAACTGCACCAACTTCTGATCTTAATTTATGAACAAGAATCCTCGATGCTTCATCTGTTATCCACTGAGACTCACCCGTTTTTGTAGCGATCATCCCATCCATACTCATAGCAAGTTTCGCCCTAATATACGGAATATCCGATTGTTGCGATTTGATAAAATCCTCTATTAAATCAGCAGCCTGAACAGCAGCTACACCTAACTTAACTTTTATACCTGCATCAATTAATTTCTTCGTTCCACTAAAATGATTGGTAGGGTTCGGATCAAGTAACGCTATAACAACCTCTTTCACGCCACTTGCAATCAATCTATCTACGCATGGAGGAGTTTTACCTATTGTTGAACATGGCTCTAATGTAAGATATATTTTACCACCTTTGGCAAGCTCTTGAACTTCATCTAATAACTCTATCTCTGCATGTTTTGAACCGAACTTTTTATGTGCTGATATCTTAACAATCTCGCCGTTTTTATCAACTAACGCTGAGCCAACCTTAGGATTGCTCTTGGTTAATCCTGAGTACCTTTTTGCATACTCTATACACTCCTGCATTATTGAAATATCTCTATCTATCATCTATGTTTTGTCGTTCTTAAATTTATTTTCTGTGCCTCTAAATATTCGTAAAATATTATCTTTATGCTTATATATTATAAATAAAGATAGAAGAAGAGTAAAGAGAATTAACCATGGCTCATCTCTATAAAATATTACAGTCGATACAAAAAGTGCTATAGCACCAACAACAGATGATAACGATACCATACGCCATATAGCAAATATTATACTAAAAACTAGTAACGCTAAAAGTAACGATTTTGGAATAATAGCAAGAGATGCTCCAGCTGCCGTCGCAACACCTTTACCACCTTTAAATTTTAAAAATGGAGAGTATGTATGTCCTAAAATAGAGACAATCGCTATAAGTAATGAGTGCCACATATCATCAAATAACATAAGTGATGCAAAAACTGGCATAAATCCTTTTAACATATCTAAACATAGAACAGTTAAAAAACCTAACTTACCTGATACACGTGCAACGTTCGTAGCACCAGGATTACCAGAACCAACCTTACGTATATCAACTCCGTTAATAAGCCTAACATATATATATGCAAACGGTATTGAACCTAATATAAAAGCTCCGAAAAGATAAACTAGAAAAAAATATATATTCTCCATAATGCTTAACCAACTTTAATAATTTTTAAAATACATATACTTAACGTCTAATATATACGTACCAACTTCTACCATAAACTAAATTAACCGAAACAATTACTCTACATACATTCAATATATCATATACCTGTAACTGTAATAAATTCTCGATAACTTATAACTACTTTAATATATTTAGAATACTACATATATCAAGTTTTTAAACTCACAATATTAGAGTATTTTTTAAACCTACTAATAATCTACATCAATCGATTTCGATGAGTCAATAAACGCTTTTATATATAAAAATCCCGAATAAACAGACATGAATGTTGATATATATATCAATATCGTTCCGATAAATTTTGCGTTTATATAGATACCAAAAACTGTATTGCTTTTATACATTAAAAAGCCTATTGCTATCATCTGAAAAATCGTCTTTGTTTTACCCCAGCCACCAGCTGCAATTATCAATCCTTTAGATGATGATAGATCTCTAATCGCTGCCACTAACAGATCTCTACTAACTATAATCGCAACTAGCCACGCATCAACCCTGTCTAATTGGATCAAAACAAGCATGATAGTTGTGATTAAAATCTTATCAGCTATAGGATCTAGGATCTTACCAAAATCTGTTATAAGATTATATTTGCGTGCAAGATATCCATCAACAAGGTCTGATACGGATATTAATACAAAAAGAAACAACGATAAAACATTTGCATAAAAATTTTCTGGATATAGAAATACTACGACTAGAGGAACAAATAAAATCCTTAAAAAAGTTATCTTATTTGCTATATTCATTTTAGTAAAAAAATTCATCTTTATACGATCCCCTCTTTCGAATAGTTGTATGTTATCATAATATCAATTCTCGAAAGATATTTTTTTAATTTCGTACTCAATATCACCACCCGGTGCTACAACTAAAATATCATCGCCCTCTTTTTTACCGATCATAGCTCGTGAAAGTGGAGATAAAACAGATATCTCTCCCTTCGTTATATCAGCTTCATCTGGACCTAAAACTCGATACTTTTTTATCTCATCAGTTTCAATATTCTCTAAAATAACTGTTGCTCCAAACGTAACTTTATCACCTTTGATATTCTCCATATCGATAACATCAAATAACGACATCTTACCATCAAGCTCGCTAATTCTAGCTTCAATTAATCCTTGACGTTCTTTCGCAGCATCGTACTCTGCATTCTCACTCAAATCACCGTGTCCTCTAGCTATAGCTATCTCTTGGACAACAAGTGGACTTTCAACAGTTTTCAATCTCTCTAGCTCTGTTCTTAATCTCTCAAAACCCAATCTCGATATAGGTATTCTCTGCATAAACCCTAAACTCCTCTAAATAAAGACGATTTTACACAACTATTAACTATAAAATCACTTTTTTTAAATCTTATATATCTTCTTTAGTTATAAACTTACTCATAACTTTTATATCTTTTAATCTTATCTCTAAACAATCGCCATCAACAACCGCTGTATCGCTATTAAAAACTCCACCGTCCTTACTTACGATAGCGTATCCTCTATCTAAAACATTGTAAGGATTTAAAAGTTTTAATTTAGCATCTATCAATGAAAGTGATGATCTTTTTTTCAATATTATATTGTTAAAAACTTTTACTAAATTATCACAAGATGAAACGCTCTCTGCTCTTAAATTAGCCACAACTTTTAACGGATGTGATCTCTCTAACTCTTTTTGTAGATAAGTTAATTTATCTCCCTCTCTGTAACATCTATTTACCATAACATCTTTAATTCGTACATTTAAAAAATTTAATTTAGCTCTATATCCATTTAACACATGGTCTGGAGAGTTAGAAAGTAACGCTGACTCATATCTATCTAAATTGTAGCTGTACTCTTCAATAATATCTCTAAAACTATCTATCAATGAGCTACTTAATTTAGATAATTTACTCTGCATATCAACACAAATACTAGAGACAAGCTCAGCAGCAGCTGTAGGAGTTGATGCTCTTATATCTGCTACAAAATCTAATATCAAATAATCTCTCTCGTGTCCGATAGCCGATATCACTGGAACACTCATAGATGCTACTTTTCTTGCTAAACTCTCATCATTAAAAAGTGATAAATCATCTAAAGATCCACCACCTCGTGTTACAACCAATATATCGTAATTTTCAGATACTGACTCTATCTTATCTAAAACCTTTATAACCTCTAAAACAGATTGAACACCTTGAACAGGTATAGAGTAAATATCAATCTCTAACTTAGCATTAAACCTTTTTATCGTCGATAAAAAATCCTTCAACGCTGCTGCTTGAAGAGATGTTGCAATCGCTACTCTTCCTATACTACTTGGTAATACTTTTTTACGTTGCTCATCAAATAAACCTTCTAACTCAAGACGGGTTTTTAAATCTGTAAACTGTTTATATAAATCGCCATCTGATGAAAAAATTATCTTACGTGCTAAAAACTTATATGAACCATCTGCTTCGTATAAATTAACCATACCGATAACTACAACTTTATCACCGTGTTTAGGGATAAATGCGTTTCGAACAGAACTGTAATTCTTAAAATACGCAACATTTAATACAGTACCTAACTCTTTTAACTTAAAATAGTAATGCCCAGCAGATGAACACGAAATATCTGATATTTCACCAGATATAGAAATTAGTGTATCATACGTTGCTGTCAATATTGACTTTATCTCTTCGGTAAACTCTTTAACTGTATAACTTCGCATATAAGTTAGGTATATTCTATCAACAAAATTTATATATACTCAATTATCATCTGATCTATAATCATATAGTTGATAATTTTTTATATATTTAACTACCACCAGACGTTAAATTGTCTAGACGATAGATATTTTTATCTAATATGTATACATCTTCTCCTTCTTTTTGCATACCGATATCTTTTCTTATTAAATATTCAAGATACTCATTATCTTTAGAGATCATATCCAGCTCTTTCTCAATAAATGTTATACGCTTGCCTAAAACCTCAGTCTTACTTTCATACTCTGACTTGATTTTAGACATTTCAATAAACTTCAATATACCATTATGTCCAAATATCGTATAGAAAATAAGGAAAATAGTAAGCGCAATAAAAACAACTGTATATCTCATGAAGCTGTATCTCACCTTAAATATGTAATAAATAGTGATAATCACTCTAATAGAGTGTAACATGTTAACAAGAATATTAAAAGAAATTTATAGATATTTAATGAAAAAATAATGAAATATTTAATGAAAGGTGCATATCATTAACATTTTTTAATTAAAGGAATTAATATTTAGCACATTCATGATGAATAATAATCGCAGCTGTTGTGAATTCTGGTTCCATCTGTGATGATGAATTAAATGAAATACCTAACTTCTCTCCACCTAATAACTTGATTATCGTATCGTTACTTGATAACTCTGGAAGCTGAGCGTAACCAAATGAATATCTACACGATCTGAACTTATTACTTAAAATTGAATTAACAGATAAATCATCGTTGAACCCTAAATCAGCACGAATATCTGTATGAACAGAATCAGCAATCGCCTCTGTTAATAAAGTGAAAAAACCGTGAGATAAAAGGTAGTCTTTATATTTTGACTCTTCAAAATTACCTTTACTGTAATCTATAGCACCACTTCCAACAGTTACAATCTGTAACGCTAGAAGATCCTCTTTACCTACAGGAAAATACTCTGCCAACGAACGGTTTCTTATAAATGGAAAGTTGAATGTTGCAACCTCGTTATCATCTGTATCGTAAACCGTCATGTTACCATCTGTTTCACTCTTTCTAATAGTTTTAAAGAAACCGTAACTTGCTTTTATATCAAGTACATTATCTTTTATCAATCTATTAAGTAAAACTTCGTACTCAGCTTCAGCTTCAGCAAGTAACGTTCTATCCTTTATATCATATCCCCACGCTGTTTTGAAAAGTGATACTTTATTAAAATATTTTAACGCTTTCGCTAAAGGATATCTCTCTATCACCTTAACACCGTAAAATGGAGGAGTTGGTACTTCTGAAAATGTGATATTCTCTTTTTCGTAAACTTTAGACACTCCATCAACAGATTGAGTTCCTCTATCTACTGATTTTTTAGCTACATATTTATCTTCTAAAACATTTATCGCATCAAACGCATCTTGACAGTAGAAAACTTTATTCGGAAGTAATGGTTCACAATCTGCTTCAACAAACTTTCTTGTAAGAGCAGCACCACCTAATAAAACTTTCGCATCGCTTAATGTCTCAGATACTTTTAAAATATTGTCTCGCATAATTAATGTAGATTTAACAAGAAGTCCACTCATACCTATAGCCGTTGCAGAGTGTTCTTTATACGCATTTATCATCTCATCAACAGATATTTTTATACCTAAATTCACAACATTATATCCGTTATTTGTAAGGATAATATCTACTAAGTTTTTACCTATATCATGAACATCACCAGCTACTGTTGCTAAAATAATCGTATCTGCTTTGTTCTCATCATTCTTAACTAAATACGGTTCTAAAATAGACACCGATCGTTTCATAGCTTCTGCTGACTGAAGAACAAACGGTAGTAAAATCTTACCCTCTGAAAACCCTTTACCAACATCTTGCATTGCTGGAAGAAGAAGATCGTTTATTACTGATGCAGCTTCACGCTCTTTTAATATCTCTAACAAAACTATATCTAAATCTGTTTTATCGCCTGTTAATATTTTACGTGCTAACGTATCTTCAAACGATAGATTTTCATAATTTTCTTTCTCCATTACCGTATCTGCAAAATGAGCTATAAATCTCTCTAAAGCATCTTCTCTCTTATAGTAAATAAGATCATCACAAACTTCAATATCTTCATCAGTTAATTTCGATAACGGATATAATTTAGATGAATGTGCAATCGCCATATCAAGCCCTGCTGTAACAGCTCGTGAAAGAAATACCGAGTTCAATATAGGACGAGAATTTGCTGCAAGACCAAACGATACATTCGATAAACCAAGTACAGTCTTAACTCCTTTACAAACTTTCTTGATCTCTGTGATCGCAAGAAGTGTATCTATCGCTGCCGTTCTTAACGATTCATCACCTGAACCTATCGAAAATGTTAAAGGATCAATTATTAGATCCTCTGCTCTATATCCGTACTCATCACACCAAACATCATATATACGCTTAGCAACTTCAACCTTCTTTTCAACCGTTTGAGCCATACCATCTTCATCTATAGTCAACGCTATCATAGAAGATGGATGTGCCGATACTAATTTAAATATCCTATGGAGTTTCGCACCACCATCTTCAAAATTAGTAGAATTAATTATAGGTTTACCTGAATAAAGTTTTAGGGAAATCTCCATAACATCGCAAGATGTTGAGTCTATTACTAATGGAGACGTAATACTCTGGTTAACAATAGGCATTAACATCTTATAATCAGCAACTTCATCTCTACCTGTGTAAGCCAGTGATAAATCTATAAAATGTGATCCATCTTTCTCTTGAGCTCTCATAACTTCGATCATCTTATCGACATCTAAAGATAGAAGTGCATCTCTAAATAACTTAGAACCTGTAGCATTTGCACGCTCTCCGATAAATGCAGGAGACGGCATCTGTGTTAATGATTCTGTTACAAAAAGACTTGATGATTTACCACTCGTTACATCAATAGAGAGATCTTTTAACTTATAATTTTTAACTAAATTTGAAAGTGCTGATATGTATGTTGCGTCAGTTCCACAACAACCTCCAACCATACAGATCGGAAGTTCATCTAACATATCTTTGATAATAGATATAAACTTATCAACTTTCATAGGATAAACTGTAACGCCGTTAATCGACTCTGGTAGTCCAGCGTTTGGAGAGATATATAATCTTCCTTTATAAAATCCACTTAACTTTCTAAGAGGCTCAAGCATTAAATCTGGACCCATTGCACAGTTTAAACCAAGTGCAAAAATATCCATTCTGCTTAATACAGTCGATACTGTTTCTAAATCTGTACCCGTTAGAAGAGTGTTGTTAGACTCAACAGTAAATGAAACCATGATCGGAAGATCTTTACTATATTTCTTTGCTAAATCTTTACAGACATTAATCGCAACACGCATCTGTAGAAGATCTTGACTTGTCTCGATATTCACAAGATCAATATCTTCAATTACGCACTCAACCTGCTCTGTATATTGAGAGTATAATGTGTCGTATGTTATTTGATTTAAAGAGGCTAATTTTGTGCCAGGTCCAATTGATAACGATACAAACTTGTTATCATATTTTTTAGCAGCATCTCGTGCTAACTTTACAGCAGCACGATTAATCTCGACAACTTTATCGCCTAGATCGTATTCATCTAAAACAAGTTTTATAGCACCAAAGGTATTAGTTACCGTAACATCTGCTCCTGATTTAAAGTAATCATCATGGATAGATGATATTATATCAGGAGCTACGATACTAAGATATTCATTACAACCAACTCTACCATTCCACACAGACTCAGCGATATCAATCTTCTGAATTTGCGTACCCATAGCGCCATCGTAAACAACTATTTTATCTGATGAAAACTCTCTAAAAGTCATTATTTCTTAGAAACCTTTTTTACGTTCTTTAATTCTTGTAGCTTTACCTCTAAGTTCACGTAAGTAGAATAATTTAGCTCTTCTAACACGTCCACTTCTCATAAGCTCTAACTTATCTATTCTTGGTGAATATAATGGGAACGTACGTTCAACACCGATATTACCAACCATCTTACGAACTTTAAATGTTGTTCCAACACCACTTCTATGAATAGCTATTACAACGCCTTCATACGGCTGAACTCTTTCTTTCGTTCCCTCAACAATTTTGAAGTAAACACGGACAGTGTCACCTGATCTAAATGCAGGAAGTTCCTTATCCTTATAAATGCTCTCTACAGCTTCAATAATCTTATTTTTCATGATTTTCTCCTAAAATATGTATCTATTTGTAATTTATAAATTTATTTAAATATTTACTGCCTAGCTTAACAGTTGCACATAGTCAATAACCACGAACATAAATTAACGTCTACGAACTAACATCACACAACATAGCTTAACCGTTGCAATCTAGTCAATAACCATGAACATAAATTAACGTCCACGAACTAACATCACACAACATAGCTTAACCGTTGCAATCTAGTCAATAACCATGAACATAAATTAACGTCCACGAACTAACATCACACAACATAGCTTAACCGTTGCAATCTAGTCAATAACCATGAACATAAATTAACGTCCACGAACTAACATCACAACCTAACCCAACTCGTAAACCTAGCCCAACTCGTAAACCTAGCCCAACTTGTAAACCTAACCCAACTCGTAAACCTAGCCCAACTCGTAAACAAACTAATACCACAACGTAAGTTGATAGTTATAACCTATAACTTGCAATTTAACAACAACTTACTAATCTACTCAACTATTTACTAGTCGACTAAGTGCAATCGCTACCGCTGATCTTACCGATAGATGATTAAATCCACCAACACCCTCAATAGGTTCTAACACAAAATCTACCATCTCGAAAATATCTTCTGTAAATCCCCAACCTGTACCAAACAACAGTAAAACATGTTCTTCTGATGAAAGTTTTGATAGTTCCTTAAAACTGATCGTTGCCCTTGAACTTCTCGCCGTTGTTGCAACTATTATCGGTTTGCGACCTATCTTATCTTTTATCTTCTTGATAGCATCTAATAATGTAGACACTATACTCGTTCGTGAAAATGCCTCACTTCTGTTAGGGTTATACTCTACACCGTAACCTTTTATCCAATGATTTATAACAATATTCGCTATATCTCGCTGTGATTTTATAGGAGAGATAATAAAAAAATCATCCACTCCAAATGTACATGATGATCTTGAAATATCATGTATATCTAAATTCGTGATCGATGTCGTTACAACATCTTTCTGCTTATCCTTCATCGGATAATGCATTAACGCAATCGATAAATTTATCTTTACTGGCTCGTCGTAAAAACTCTTGCAAGCCTCTACTAATCGACTCTCTTTACTCTGATCTTTAATTGAAACTAAATCAGGTCGTGAAGTCTCCGTCGCTAAAAAGGACTTATCTGTACGCCACGCCTCAATTCGTTTATGATCACCCGATAGAAGCACTTTTGGTACTTGCCACCCCATAAACTCCTCTGGACGCGTATAGTGAGGATACTCTAGTGATGACTGTGAAAAAGATTCATCTACTAACGACTCTTTATCTCCAACTACCCCGTCTACAAGACGTGCAATAGCATCTATCATAACCATCGATGCAGGCTCACCACCTGTTAATATATAATCCCCTATAGAGTATTGATAGTCGCATAAATGCTCACTAACTCTCTCATCAACACCTTCGTAACGTCCACATATAAATGTTAAGCTATCAAACTGCGATAACTCTATAGCATCTTTCTGCGTAAAACGTCTACCACGCGGATCAAGAATAATAACTTTATGTTTGCTACTATCTACCCCCTTATCATTAAGACTACTTTTGATCGATTCTAAAGCGTTGTATATCGGCTCAACTTTCATTACTAAGCCTACACCACCACCAAACTGATAATCATCTGTTGATTTATGTTTATCCGTTGCAAAGTCTCTCAAATTTATAGCATTAATTTCAATCAGTTTGTTATCTAAAGCTTTAGATATAACACCTTGATTAAAAGGAAGCTTACACATATCTGGAAAAATTGTAATTACATTATAACTTTTCACTCACCAAACCTATCGTATCTATGACAATAATTTTGTCGATAGAATCGATTTTTTTTATATGATAAGGGTTATTTGATATAAGAGAGTAACTACCATCAGTTAGCTCAATTCTAAAGATGTCCTCAGTAGAAACCTCTAAGTAATCGACCAATTTTCCGATCAATACACCTTCAAGATCCACAACTTTAGCACCATCGATCTTATACCAATAAATCTCACCATCTTCTTCTACAGGTAAAAACTCTCCATGTACAAATACACTAGACTTTTTAATTAACTTAGCCTGCACATCATCATTAATACCCTCAAACTTCACCAAAAACATATTCTTGTATGAAGATATCTCTGAAACAGGAAAAATACGAAATTGCTCATTGTTACTACTCAAACATAATTCTTCGGAAGTTAGTAAAATATCAACGTTATCCGTAACAGGCTTTAACTTAACATAACCTTTAAAGCCATAAATGTCAGCTATATAACCAATTTTAACATATTTATTCTGGTTATTTGACATTATATCTATTACTCTTCAATAATATCAAGTCCATATCTAACTTCAGACTTTGCAGATGCAGCTAACAATATAGTTCTTATTGCTTTAGCTGTCTTTCCTTGTTTTCCAATTACTCTTCCCAGATCTGATTGAGCAACGCGAAGTTGGATAGTTTTACCTTTTTCAGAATCTACTTCCGAAATTTCAATGGCATCTGGATTTTCCACTATTGGACTAACAATAAACCTAACTAACTCTTTCATAAATACCCTTCTTCCTTCTAAACTTTTTTAATACTAAATTTCTCTAAAATACCTTTTTTCCTTAATAAGCTTCGTACCGTATCGGTAGGTATCGCACCAACACTAAGCCATTTTAATGCTTTGTCTTCATCAATCTTTAACTCTATTTCCTGAGGTAGTGGGTTATAAGTCCCTATGATCTCAATAAACGCGCCATCTCTTGCAACTCTAGAATCTGCAACAACGATACGATAAAAAGGTCGTTTTTTTCTACCAAATCTCATTAATCTGATTTTTGTAGCCATTGCTTAAATCTCCTTACTTTCTTTTTTTATTTACTATCTAATATCTCTATTATTTTTAATTACTCACTAATCAATAACACATACTACTCTGTTTAATAAGTAATAATTCTAATTATCTTATATTTTTCATCACTTTACTTATCTCTTTCATAGCATCTTTCTCGTTTTTGCCAGAGATACTTTTACCAACTTTTTTAAACATCTTATTCATCTGAGTAAGTTGATCGGATAATTTATTTATCTCATTAACAGTAGTCCCTGATCCAAGTGCGATCCTCTTCTTTCTGCTACCGTTTAATATATCTGGAGTTCTACGCTCTACATGAGTCATAGAAAAAATAATCGATTCTATACGCTTCAATTTACTTTCATCCATATCGCCAGTAGGTAATTTAGATTTTAATCCCGGTACCATTTTCAAAATACTATCAACTGATCCTAGCTTCTTCATCATCTTAAACTGTTTAAGGAGATCGTTAAAATCTAAGCCAACTTTAACCTTCTTAGACAACTCTTCTGCTGCTTCTTGATCGATAAGCTCTGAGGCTTTCTCAACAAGTGTTACTATATCACCCATACCTAATATGCGTGAGGCTAATCGATCTGGATGAAATAGTTCAAACTCATCAAACCTCTCACCCGTACCTATAAACGTGATAGGCTTACCCGTAACATATTTAATAGATAACGCTGCACCACCACGAGTATCACCATCAGTTTTTGTAAGTATCACTCCTGATATATCAAGAGTATCATTAAAAACTTTAGCAGTATTAACTGCATCTTGACCAGTCATCGAGTCTGCAACGAAAAATATATAATCTGGGTTAAGCATCTTTTTCAGCTCAACTAGTTCGTTCATTAAATCATCGTTAACATGCAATCTACCCGCTGTATCAAATATAACGATATCTTTAGCTGCACGTCGTGCAAACGCTAAACCATCTTTAGCAATCTTTAAAACATCGTCAGTATCGTGATCTGAATACACATCAACTGCGATATTCTTACCGATAACCTCAAGCTGTTTTACAGCAGCTGCACGAAAAGTATCGCACGCAACCATTAAACTGTTTTTTGATTGTTTTGAAAAGTATTTTGATAATTTACCAGCTGATGTTGTTTTTCCTGATCCTTGAAGACCAACTAACATTATAACTGTAGGGGGATTTGGTGATAATGGAACCGATGGAGTATAATCTTTACCACCAAGAATAGTGATTAGATTGTCGTTAATTATTTTTACAAACTGCTGTGAAGGAGAAACATTCTTTATAACTTCAAGCCCTACTGCATCTGCTTTAACAGATGTAATAAATTCTTTCACAACCTTAAAATTAACATCAGCTTCCAGTAAAGATAGCCTAACTTGTTTCACAGCCTCTTCAATATTAGCTTCAGTTATACGAGCTTCACCTCGTAGTCGACGAAAGACGCCCGAAAGCTTCTCGTTCAAATCCGCAAACATGGTAAATAATCCCTCACGGTCCTATATAAATTTAGTACGATGGATATTACTATAATTACAATACACTGTCAAGTATTTTTTATTTATAAAAAAAGATATAGATACTTAATAAATATAACGTATTTCTATTTATCAACATACCCATAAATTATTACTCTACAGCTAGCTAACTAATAAGTTTATTAATTAATTAACTAGCATAAACCATACTTTATTATTATTTAGCTTTGACAACATTTTTAAGAGTTGGATATAAAGCACCCTCTTCTATCACCCAAACATTATCAAAATCCCAGTTTTCTGTGAATGTAGTTTTGTTTTTAAAATCATCAACCGTTTTCAAAATAGCATGATCTGCATTAGTCAAGCCAGTTGCTGAGTAGTAATAATTATCCGTAGCTGTAATAGTAATCGGAAGTGAAGGGGTTTGTTTCTCCTCTTTAATCCCTAATATCGGAGTAGTTACAGAAGTTTGATCACTTGCAGTTACAGCTTTCATATCTCCATAACTATAAGATGAAGTAATTGTCATATTAAATTGTGCACCATACAGTGTCGATGCTTTGCCGATAAGCCCACCAGAATAACTGTTATAAGTGGTAACACTACTATTGCTCTCGATAATACCTATATTGTAAGAGTTAGTTATTATAGCATCGCTCTTCCAAACAGAACCGATTAATCCACCTGCAAAACTGTTATCATATGCAGGAACAGGAGCTTTAGTTGTTACTTTACCAGAATTATATGAGCTTGTTATCTCAGGTCCTGATGTTCCACCTAATAACCCTCCGATACCAAATGTACCCTCTATATCACCACTATTAAAAGAGTTGCTTATAGTAGTCCTAACAGTATTATTATTTCCTGCGATAAAACCTGCTGCACCACTATTACTTTGCATATCTCCTGTATTGTATGATCTATCAATGTTCACAAGGTTTGCTGATGCAGAAATACTACCTATAAACCCAGCTGTGCTTCCTGTTGTAGATGTTATATCTCCATTATTGTGAGAGGTAATAATATTAACATTATCTATTTTTTTAATATGTCCTATTAACCCACCAGTAGTAGAACTCCACCCCTCATAGTCAACACTCAATGCTACAACACCATCATTAGAGGAGTTATCAATACGTATCATGCTACTCCTATCTGAAGAGTCTACAGCCCCTATTAATCCACCTGAGTAAGATACCGTAGAACCATTTCCAACTGTACTTACATTGCCCTTATTCATAGATTTTTCAATTATTATAGATTTGCTTGCCCCCGCAACATTTCCTATTAATCCACCTGCACTATCAGTTCCATATACCGTTAAATCACTCGCTACATTAGATAGCGTAACATCGCCACTAAAAACATCTGCCACAAATGAAGCACCATACATCGTATCATCATCAACTGAGTTTACAGTGCCACCTTTAAGGTTTAGATTTTTAATCGTTAATTTAGCACCCACTCCAACCTCTTGAATAAGTGCAACGCCATCATGCTCGCTCACCGTATCAATTAACTTTAAGTTAAGTATAGTATGGTTATTACCATCTATTATAATATCGCCTATGATATTATCTATACCTGTAAATATTTTATCTCCCATATCTATATCATTAGTCAATACCATATTTTTATTAAGTGACTTATCGTTAAGCCAAGCTAAGTTTGAAGCATTATCTATTTGATATACTCCCTCTGATGAAGTTACTGGTTCTACTATTGTTGTGCCATCCCAAACTTCGATAGCAACAGGTACATCTCCTGTATCTGCATCTTTTGTATCCTCTGCACAAGCTGATATTATTAATGCAGATAAAACTGTGAATATTAAAAATAATTTTTTTTTCATTATAAATCTCCCTAGAAAATATAATTAAATACAACAAAACACTAAATACCCTCTAAAAGATATTAGTAGTCCGTAAAGTTATTTTAATGTACAGTTAATAAAATAAAATCATATTATATAAAACTATTAAAACCCTATTAAATAGAAATTACTTGATACAAAAACCCTTAGTCTAGTTGTAGTTTAGACACACTAAGAGGTTATTATTAATTAAGTATCAACGCTAAACAGTTATATTTAGACGCATAAAATCAATAATGTAATAATTAACATTGTATTAAATTAACTTATTAAAATAGAGATGTTTTTAAGATTTTTGATTGATTTTTAATAGATAAAACATAGTATCTTCCCTCCGAAGCACGTAAATTTTAAGCTATGTTCCTGACTTATTATATAATTTTATCTATCAAAAAAATGAACAGAAAATTATATACATCACAGTTGCGGGGGCAGTGTTGGATTTTTAATCGTTAAATTGTAAGACTTATACTCACAACTATAATACAACGAATAATACACCAAGCTTCCATATCCTTAATATATATATCCTACTTTAATAACAAAGAAAATGCAAACTTATTATTGAAAAAATAAGCTATATTCAAATACTTGAATGTATAAAGTTTAGAAATATTTAGAGTTAAATATACCTACGAACTAGCCGTTATCAGCTAAACTTATCTATAAAATATAATTGAAAATTTGAAAATATTTAGAGTTAAATATACCTACGAACTAGCCGTTATCAGCTAAACTTATCT
>CAMRDM010000037.1 GCA_947041225.1 uncultured Deferribacteraceae bacterium
AATTACCGTTATTTGATGCCTCAATTAACTGATTATTTAAACTCTCAACAGCACTCTCACACTCTCATTTACAATCTTTTTAGTATTAGTCTTAGCACTCTCAACAGCACTCACACTCTCTCTACCGTCGCAAACATAAACACATAGAGTATTAATATAGAAAATATTTTAATATTATTTACAACCATATTAAACACCTCGCTTATAATATAATGTTACTGAGTTGCTCCTAAACTTTCTAAAAAATCCATAACCTCTATTTCTCCGTTGTCGGATGCAAACATTAATGCTGTGTAACCACCACCTGTCTCAGTATGGATATCCGAACCCTGTTGCACTAGATACTTTACAATATCTAAATAACCTCCATTTGAGGCTCTCATTAAAGCTGTAACACCATTCTTATTCATTCTAGTTTCAACATCATAAGCTGTAATTTTAATCGAAGCTCCACTCTTTACAAGAAGCTCAACAATATCTTTCTTACCAACTTCTGATGCAAGATGTAACGCTGTATAACCATCATAATTTTGAGCATTAACATCTGCTCCTTGCTTGATAAGATAACGCACAATATCAATTCCAGTATCTGAACTACTCACCACTGCAAAATATAGAGCCGTATTACCTTGTTTATTTTTAGCATTAACATCTGCTCCATTATCTATTAAAAGTTTTACAATCTCTAACGTTCTAACCTGCATTAAAGCTGTATAACCATATTTACTTTTACCATTTACATCTGCTCCAGCCTTTATTAAGAATTTTGCTATATCTAAATTTCCTTTATGTACTGCATGCATTAAAGCTGTAAATCCGTTACTGCCTTTAGTTGGTATAGTATTCACATCTACACCTTTTTTTACTAAATATTTAACTACTTTTAAATGTCCTGCTGAAGAGGCATATACAAGCGGAAGAGCTCCAAAATTGCACTTTATATTAGCACCCTCTTTTATTAAATATTGTACTATATCTAACTTTCCAGAAACTGCTGCAAACGCTAACGCTGTTCCGTCTTCTCTATCCTTAGCATTAATATCTGCACCTTGTTTAACTAAAGATTTAACCTGTTGTAAATCACCACTTATTGGCGTCTCTATAAACTCTCTATCTAAACGACTATTTGCACTTACATCTAAAACCGTTACAAATAAAAATGATAAAACTGAAAACATTAACAGAACAGAAACTTTTAACTTATTTAAAATCAACATCATAACTCTCCATTTATACCTAATTAATTACGCTTACATATTTTTAAATAAAACATTCCTGCTCATTTTTATCTATACTACTTTGCACCTTTCTTTTTTAAAAATTCTATAACTGATGGAACTCCTTCGTAATAACCCAACTCTTCTTCACTTGCATCAGCAAGCGTTTTTTCTGCTAAAGTAAGTGCTGTAAAACCCTCATCATTCTTAGCATTCATATCTGCACCTTTTGAAATATAAAATGAAACTGCTGCTAAATTCCCACTCTGTGAAGCAAACATTAATGCCGTTACATTATCATTACTAAGAGCGTGGATATCTGCTCCTTGCTTTACTAAGTAACGGATAACATCCATGTTTTCATCAATACCTTCGATACTAGATGAGCCAACTATTAAAGCTGTATAACCATATTTATTTTTTAAATTAACATCTGCTCCTCCTTCTACTAATACCTTTACGATATAAAAAGAGCCTTCGCCTGATGCCCACATAAGTGGTGTTGAACTTTCATCATCTGGTACGATATTAATATTAACACCTGCATCAACTAATAGTTTTACATACTCTGTATCTTTGCTAAATACTGCCGATTGAAGAGCCTTATAAGCTGAATCATCTTTAATATCTGCACCTGATTTAATTAAAAAAGTTGCAACTTCTTTGTGGCCATAACCTGCTGATAACGTCAATGCTGTCTGTCCATACTCATCTTTAGCATGAACATCTGCACCTGCTTTGACTAGAAGTTTAACAATCTCTAAATTACCCTTTCGTGAAGCTAGCATTAAAGGTGTCAGATTATGATTATTCTTGATACTTAAATCTGCTCCCTCATTAATCAGAAATTTAGCTACCTCTAATTGATTCATGGATATTGTATTCATCAATACTGTATTCCCAATCTCATACACAGTATTAATATCTGCTCCCTGCTTTAGAAGAGATTTAACTTTCTCTAAATCGCCTTTGCTTGACGCTATCACTAACTGTAAATCTAAACTCTGCTCTGATCTAACATCTGATACACTTACTAATAAAAATGATGAAACAAAAAACATCAACACAACTAAAACTTTTAACTTATTTAACATCAACATCATAACTCTCCATATATACTTAATTAATTACTCTATACATATTTTTAAATAAAACATTCCTGCTCATTTTTATAGGTACTATTTTGCACCCTTACTTTTTAGATATTCAATAACTTTAACGTTGCCTTTAAGCACTGCATAACTTAGAGCTGTTTTACCATAATCGTTTTTAAGATTAATATCTGCACCTGCTTCAACTAACATACGAACTATATCAAGATTGCCGATCTCTGATGCTACCATCAAAGCCGTTACACCATTAAACTTATCATCAACCTTTGCGCCTGACTCTAAAAACATACGCACCAAAATATCGCTATTAGCAAAAATACCTACCATTAATGCTGTAACACCTTTATCACCCTTAAGGTTTACATCTGCTCCTGATTGTAACAAAAACCTAACAACTTCAACATGGCTTCCAAGTGCCGCTAACATCAATATCGTAGCGTTATTGTTATCCATTGCATTTATATCTGTACCTTGATTTATAAGCGATCTAACTTTACTCAAATTACCATCGTACGCCGCAGTTATTAACTGATCCTTAAGACTTACTTTCGCCTCACTCATCGTTGTGAATAAAAATGTAATCATAAAAATAACCGATAAAGCAAAAACTTTGAAACGATTAAATATCAACATATAACACCTCTTGAACTATAACTAAACTCATCAAACTTTATCTTTCATATATAGAACTTCTTTAACCTAAAACTATCTTAAATTATAACTACTTCAAACAACTCTTAGAAAATTATCCTAAACTTATATTTTATATATTGTTGAGAAAACATATATATGCTATTATACATTATATATGCGATTTATGCATTAGATATTTAATAAATTATTCTTATTATACGGAGAAATAAATGTTCAAAAAATTACTCTTTACTATGGCTATATGTACACTGTTTATACAATCTGCTTACGCTGATTTTCCTGTACCATACAACCAATCAACCGATCTAAGTTTTAATGAGAATGCTATCTTTAATCTGCCTGATAACAATACTATGATCGTGAGAATTCACCCTAGCAAACCTAAATCTTTATACCCTTTAGAAATTATGGTAGATTTTGTTAATCCTACTCAAATTATCAGCGTCGTGATTGATCTAAATATGTCGATGGATATGGGAGAATTTAAATATAAACTGGCTTTTCAAAATAACCAATATAATAGAAGTATCACTCTGCCTAGATGTGGGAGCGGAAGAACAAAATGGTACGCTAAAGTAACTGTTAAACTTTTAGATAATACGCAAGAAGAAAGATATCTCTTCTTCGATGTTATCTGATACCTGATTAATAAATATGAAATTTATAAAATAGATTATACAATATGTCGATCATCACTATAACATCTTTTTTCCTTATCGGATTGTCTGGAGGGTTCGGACATTGTGTGCTTATGTGCCACCCATTCACTCTATTTATATCAACTAAATTCTCTATCAATAAAACTGGTCAAAAATTTATTATACCTCATCTATACTATAACCTCGGACGCACTGTAACTTACGCTATCTTAGGAGCTATCGCTGGTTTACTCGGCTCTGTAATTCAGTTCGCTGGAACATTTGTACATATACAAGGGCTTGCTGCAATCATCGGTGGATCGATACTTATCATATACGCCGTACTATCACTATTTAAAATCTCTACAAAATCGATAAATATATTTAAAAAAATAAAAGTCGTAAACTCTATACACCCGTTCATTACTGGACTGATATTAGGACTTCTCCCTTGTGGATTATCTATGGGTGCTATTATCGGAGCTACATCATCTGAGTCTGCATTAACTGGTGCATTACAAACATTTGCGTTCGGTATAGGAACTTCGGTCGCTATGATTACAATCGCAATATTCGGATCGCTTGCACTCAAATACGTTAAAATATTATCAAAAATATCAACCATACTACTCATATTCATGGGAGCATACTTTATATACATGGGAATTACTTATTAATAATTAACTTAAATTTTACACGGAGATAAAATGTATGAATAAAATAAAGTTTTGGGATATCGTAAATAATGCAAATATCAACGAACCATCTAATATAGAAGCTGGTATCATGAATATAATAAAAGAGCTTGAACTCTTAAACCGTAACGATCTAATAAAGTTTAAACGATATTACGATAACTATAAAACACTCGCACATAAACCATTAGTAATGGGAGTAATCGCTCTTAACTGTGGAGATGATAATTATAACTCTGCAATCTATTCAGCGAACTCGTTATTAGATGTTGTTCTGCTTTTTGGATTTGATAGATATATTAAAACTCTCGCTAATCCAGATACATTCTCTGAAATTAAACAGTTTGATATTGATACAGAAAAATTTAATATCAAAGCGTTTAACTGTACGATAAATTATATGATATCTGAAAGCGAACCTCATAAAAAAATCATCGCACTAAATAATCATCTTAACTTCTCTGAAATAGAAAAATCCGATATCTTAATTGATATTAAATATAACGATAATATCAATTTCAAATGGAACAATGTTGATGAATTAAAACCGATACTTAATAATACATTCAATACTATTTTAGATAAAAAAAGGTAACAACTATATCATAGCTGTTACCTATCTAAAATTAAAATAATATCTAAGAATTCAACAATATTAATAAATTGAAATTACAACATTTTGTTTCATCTCTATTGCTCTTTCATAAAACTTAATCAAGCCGTTAAGCTCTTCAATAATTCGATCGAATAACTCCTCTTTCTCATCATCTTTCCAGATATTTGGATAAACTTCATTCTTATTAAAATCTTGTATAGAAAAATTAGATCTTAATTTCTCAACGTCTACAGCTTTTAAACAGTTAAGTATTTTCTCCACTTCAGATGACTTAATATAACTTATAAAATCATCCTCATTAAAATTGGTAACGCCTACAATAGCTTCACTCAACGGATCGCCTTCTATTGGCTCGTCTGCTGTTTTCCCCGTTAATAAGAAATGTAATCCGTCCCATAGTTTATCTAAATCATAGTGCATTGATCTGTCACTTAAAGCCTCAATAATCTCTTCAACCTTTTCAACTAAATCTTCTGCATCAACTTTAATAAGCTCTTTAAGATTTTCATCAGATAAACACGTGTGACATGCTAATATACCCATATAAAATCCTCTATAATATTAATTAATTATTAATTAATGTCCGTCTTTAATCAATCCTATATTGCCATCATCTCGCTTATATACAACATTGATCTCGTTTCCATCAATATTATTAAACACAAAAAACTCTTTATTAAGTAAGTTCATCTGCATAACTGCTTCATCTATATCCATAGGTTTCGATGGGATAGATTTTGATATAACAATCGACGGTGAGTCATCATGGATAGTGTCTGTATCGTAAACATCCATAAATAATGTATCCTCTGGTTTATGGTTATACGGTTTTCTTGTACGGATCTTATCTCTATACTTTACTAACTGTTTCTCAATCTTATCTATAGCGTAATCTATAGATGTATATAAATCCTCTGATCTATCAAAACCTTTCAGAAACATACCTTTAACATCAACTAAAATTTCCACTATGTGAATATTTTTTACTACTTCAAAATTGATCTGAACATCGCCATCTTCAAAATACTTCTCTAACTTGCTGATCTTTTTTTCAGAATACTCTTTAATTGCATCCGTAACTGTAATATTCTTCGCAAATATGTTAACTCTCATAAACAAATACTCCAATTTTATTTTACTTCTTCAAAAAAAACTAACCCTTCAAACGCTTACGTTGAGACATCGTCTTTATGTTAAGCTCATCTCTATATTTTGCAACCGTTCTTCTCGCTATTGTTAAACCTACCGTTGATAACTCTTCTACTAAACGCTGATCTGAAAATGGTTTATTCGGATCTTCTTTATCTATCAAATCCTTCAACACACTCTTTATTTTTGTAGTGGAAACATCTTCGCCACCGTTATCTATCGATTTTACAAAAAATGATTTTAACTCTATCAAGCCATGCTCTGTCATCGCATACTTACCTGAGGTTACTCTACTTATAGTTGACTCGTGTAACCCAGTTATCTCTGAAATATCTTTTAACTTCAACGGCTTAATATAATCTATACCCTGTATAAGAAAATCATGTTGAACATCTATTAACGCTGTCACAACTCTTCTAATCGCACTCTGACGCTTCTGTAATGACTCGATAACCCATAAAGCATTACGGATTTTATCTTTTACATACTGCTTCGACTCTTTATCATTAGAACTCTTATTAAACATATTAATGTAATACTTATTTAACTTAAATGCTGGTAAACCACTCTCATTTATAGATACTTCAAACTTATTCTTCTCTCTTAAAATATATACATCTGGTGTAATATAATCCGTAGATGATAACGCATAATTTAACCCAGGCTTAGGATCTGTTTTCTTTATTAATAATAAAAGATGATCGAACGTATCACGCTCTATAGACATCTTTTTTAAAATATCCTCATACCTATAATTTATAAGTAAGTCTGAATAATTATTAAGTAGTTCTTGAATTAAATCAAGATAAACTTTCGGTTCGCCTAGTAATGCTATCTGTATAAAAATAGACTCATTCAATGATTCTGCCGCAACACCTACTGGATCAAAACTTTTTATAACCGATAATATCTTCTCAAATAACTCTATATCAACATCTATATCTTCATCTATTGCTACTTCTAAATTTAACTCTTTTACCGACTCTTCCTTATCTAATGTAAAGTATCCCTCATCTGATAAATTACCAATTATAAACTCGCCGATAAACATCATATCATCTGCAATACCACTTGATTTTAACTGTGTCATTAAATGCTCATATAACGTCGGAGTGTCCGATAGGTACTGCTCGTAATCATAAAACTCATCTTCTTTAGCTGGAGTGTAACTTATATCATCTTTTATATCGTAACCGATATACTCCTGCCACTCATCACTTGTAACAGTATCTGTAATATCCTCTTTACGATCAACTTCGCTATCTGATTGATCATCTGTATCTGTTTGAAGTTCATTATCAATCACTTCAAGCAAAGGATTATTCTCAAGTATACTATTGATCTCTGTTGTTAACTCGTGAAGAGGCATCTGTAACATCGCCAAAGATTGCTTCATCTCTGGTGTGATGATGATACTTGTTTGTATAGTCGTTTTTATTCCTACGTTTTGTCTTATGTTGTTCATATTTACTCAAATTATCTCTTTGCTACCAACCAGTTAAGGCTAAAGAGTAAAACTATCTCCCAAATACCTTCTTTTTACTTCATCATTATCTAAAACAACCTCTGCTGAGCCTTCAACTAAGATTTCTCCATCTGATACAATATATGCTCTATCAGTTATTTTTAATGTTTCTCTCACATTGTGATCTGTAATCAAAACTCCGATACCTCTCTCTTTTAGAGAAAATACCATCGACTGAATATCCGATACAGAGATAGGATCAATACCTGCAAACGGCTCATCAAGTAATATGAAATCAGGATTTGTCGCAAGGCATCTTGCAATCTCTACCCTACGTCTCTCACCGCCTGATAACGCATAACCGTAATTTTTTATAACTTTCTCTAAATTAAAATCAGTTACAAGTTCATCAACTCGATTCTTGATTTCTGATTTCTTAGAGTATCTAAACTCTAATGCTGCAACGATATTATCATGCACCGTCATATTTCTAAATATAGAACTCTCTTGTGCTAAATAGCCTATACCTAACCTTGATCGTTTAAATATAGGGAGATTTGTGATATCCTCACCACCTAGATATATACTTCCATTATCTGGTTTTAGTAACCCCACTATCATATAAAACATAGTCGATTTACCAGCTCCGTTAGGACCTAATAACCCTACGATTTCACCGTTATCAACAGTCAATGAGACTCCGTTCACAACAGTTCTTTTTTTAAATGATTTAAATATATTGTCAACTAATATGCCCAATTTATTCCTCTTTCTTCTCTGGTTTAAATAATATATTTACCCTGCTATCTGTTCCTTTATCTATTAAAATTTTATTCTCTTCATAATAGATAGTCATCTTATCGCCCTCTAAAAGATTCTCCGCCTGCCAAACTTTTACGCCGCCTTGAAGTATTATAACTTTTGATCTCTCATCTAGCTCTGCCGTATCTGCAGTAGATATTATATCATCTGTTTTAAAGTTTACATTACCGTCACTAATAATCTTCCATATCGTTAAATTATCATCTAATAGAACCGTTACGCTATCTGATGTTAAATTGAATGTCTCGTTAAATGAAATAACATTGCCACTAAATACCGAACGCTTATCTTTGCCGAAATATTTCATACTATCAGCTTGAACACGAATAGGCGTATTAATAACCTCTTTTGCCATAACATCAACAGATATAGTTATCAAGAAAAATATCATCAATAACTTTGTTGCCATAAATATATTATTCATTTGGTGTTGCATTATCTCCATTAAGTACTGCATTGTCTTCTATTACCGTTCTATTATCTTCCATAATCGATATATTATCTTCACTCAATAGTAGGTCGTATTCACTAGATATTATATTATTTTCACTAACTGTTATATTGTCTTCACTAAATTCAGTACTATCTTCTATTAATGTTGCATTGTCGCCATTAGTCAATATAAAAGGTTTCGCATAATTTACAATAACATTATCTTTAAAGAAAAAGAAGTCATTTGCACCATCAAAAAATACTGCGTCTGAGTAAATCATGTTTTCGCCCTGACTAACTTCTAAACCATTTAATATCGAACCTTTACTTGTTTCGTAATTATAAACTATATTACCGTTTTCCTTCGTTATAAAATTTAAATCATTCAACGATCCTTTTAAATTACCTGTAGCTTCAAGAATTTTATTAAGCGTATAACTGCCTCTTTCTGCTCTTGCATCAACATTAATCTGTTCATTATTAAAAGAAATATCGATATCTTCTAACTTAAACTTATTTGCTAAAATATCGGCATACGCTAAATCAGAAATAATTCTAATAAATGAATCCTCTGCATTTAGATAACCGTAATCCAGCCCTGTGATAATTAATTTATTCGATTCAATCGCTGTTAAATAACTCATATTTGCCGTATCTTCTCTCAATATAACCATAACAATATTTGCCATAAGAGTTATAAATAGAAAAACAAAAAGTATAGTCCTTAATCGAAATTTTTTCATATTAACAATTTCTCATATATTTTATCTATTACTAAAACCTACTAAATAATACCTTGTACCAATATATCTTGAAAATGTATTAACCCTACTAAATGGTTATCATTGTCTACTACAAATAATGTAGTAATCTTATGCTTCTCCATCAACATTACAGCCGTTGCAACAAGCTCTGTTGATGAAATAGTTTTTGGAGATAACGTCATAATATCTTCTACGCTTTTTGCAGTATTTAAAATGTTGCTACCTGCTGCTCGTCTTATATCTCCATCAGTAATTATACCAACCAGTTTATTATCAGCACATAAGACAGCCGTACAACCGAAACCTTTCTCGTTTATACGACTAACACCAACTTCAACAGATGAGTTATATGTAACAATCGGTAAATCATCACCCGTACGCATTATATCTGAAACCTTTATCAATAACTTCTTACCTAAACTTCCCGATGGATGAAATTTAAGAAAATCCTCTGCCTTAAATCCTCGTTTCTCTACAAGCGCTACAGCTATTGCATCACCTAACGCTAACGCTACAGTTGTTGATGACGTTGGTGCTAAATTAAGTGAACATGCCTCTTTCTCCACCGTTGCATCTATCACTATATCTGCAAACTTTGCAAGCGTTGAATTAATATTTCCGACTATCGATATGAGAGTTACATCAAACCTCTTAATAGTTGGGAGAAGTGATTTAATCTCCTCCGTCTCGCCACTGTTTGATAACATGATAACAGTATCACCCTTAACTATCATTCCTAAATCTCCGTGCATACCCTCTGCTGGATGAAGAAAAAACGAAGGCGTTCCTGTTGATGCTAATGTTGCTGCTATCTTCTTAGCTATCTGTCCTGACTTACCGATACCTATTACTACTACTCTTCCTGTACAACTATATATCGCCTCTACTGCATCTATAAACGAAGTAGATAGGTTCGATTTCACTAATAATAATGAATCGATCTCTATCTGTAACGCATCTTGTCCGATTTTTAATATATCTTTTTTATCCATACAACTTCTATACCTTTTAGTTTATATAATTAATTTTTTCTATAATAATTTCTAACACACAGAAATATATTTAATTTATATCATCAGCTAGTTTACTAAGTTTATACTCATAACACGCCTTCACATACGACGTAAAAATCTTATGTGGGGCAAACGGTTTTGATGTAAACTCTGGATGAAACTGTGTAACTATAAACCATCTATGTGATTTTATCTCCATTATATCTATCAGGTCGCAATCAATAGATTTACCAGATACTATCATACCGTTCTGTTCAAGTTGATCTCTGTAAACATTGTTTACTTCTAATCTATGTCTATGTCTCTCTAAAACCGTATCCTCTTCATATATCAATTTCGCAAGAGTGTTATCTATGATCTCTGTCTTATATCCGCCAAGACGCATCGTTGCACCTAGCTCTAAGTCGTAGCACTCATCATGTTGATAATCCACAACTAACTCTTTTGCGTCAATATCATCTGACTCTGCTAATGTTGCATTTTTAATTTTTAATACATTTCTTGAATATTCTACAACTGCTGCACACATTCCAAGTCCTATACCTAAAAATGGGATATCTGTCATACGTGCAAAATTGGCTGCAAGAATTTTACCCTCAACACCACGTTCTCCAAATCCACCCGGTACTAAGATACCATCTATATCTGAAAAATAATCTGTAATCTGTTCAGCTTGTTCTAACATTTCTGCATCAATCCACTTTATTTCAACTTTTAACTCATTCGGTAATCCACCATGAAGTAACGCCTCTTTTAATGATATATAAGAATCTTTTGTACCTAAATATTTACCTACTATTGCGATCTTAACCGTATCCTTAGGCTGTTTAATTCGGCGTACTATATCTTGCCATACAGTTAAATCTACATCTGTATCTGGTAAATTTAATTTCTCTAACACAACAGAGTCCATTCTCTCTTCATTAAGCACTAACGGAACTTGATATATCGTACTAAGATCTATACATGAAATAACTGCATTCTCATCAACATTACAAAATAAAGATAACTTCTTTCTAATCTCGCTATCTATCGGATACTCACTTCTACATACTAATATATCTGGAGAAATACCGATCTCTTGTAAACGTCTAACTGAGTGCTGTGTCGGTTTTGTTTTAAGCTCTAACGCTGATTTAATATAAGGTATTAACGTTACATGGATATATAAAATATCATCGTAATTATCTAACTTCATCTGTCTTATAGCTTCTAAAAACGGTAAGCCTTCTATATCGCCTGCCGTTCCTCCGATCTCCACAACAACGATATCGTAACCTTCATTATCTGAACAGATATTTAACTTTATCTCATCTGTGATATGAGGGATAACTTGTACCGTTCCACCTTCATAATCTCCCTTACGCTCTTTCTCTAAAACATTATAAAATATCTTACCAGATGTGATATCTGAACTCTTATCTGTTTTACTATTTAAAAATCTCTCGTAATGTCCTAAATCTAAATCGCCCTCACCACCATCTTCTGTAACGAAAACCTCGCCGTGCTGTAAAGGACTCATCGTGCCTGATGCATAATTTAAGTAAGGATCAAACTTCTTAATCTTTACCTTATAATTACGTAACTCTAATAATGATGATAACGACGACGCAGTTATACCCTTACCTAATGATGATAAAACTCCACCTGTGATAAATATATATTTACACATATCTATTTACTTACCTCTTATACTTTTTGAATAGTTATTTGCTATAATTAAATCTTCTGCTGTGTCTACCGATATAGGAGTATAGTCTGTCTCTACAACCTTAATATTATGTCCGTTCTCTAACACTCGTAACTGTTCTAAATTTTCTGATATCTCTAACGATGTGCGTGGACGGGATAATATCCAAAATAGAAAATCTCTACGATATCCGTAAATACCTATATGTTTATAATACGATACACCTTCAATCTTATCTCTATTATATGGTATGACAGATCTTGAAAAATATAATGCTAAATTTGAGCTATTAAAAACTACTTTAACGTATGATGGATTATCTATATCTTTCATATCTTTAAATAATGTAGCCGCTGTTATCATCTTGAAATTACTGCTATCAACCTCTAATTCATCAATAAGTTGATCCATAAGTTTATAATCTATAAACGGCTCATCTGATTGTAAGTTTATGATAACATCATCATCTATACCTTTTGCAACCGATGCAACTCTATCTGTTCCTGTTGGAATATCTGAACCACTTATTATAGTTGTTACTTCATCGATATCCTTAAACAGAGCAAGCACCTCTTGTGAATCACTCGTAACAATAACCTTATCTGCCTTAGATTTAATAGCCTGCATAGCCGTTCTGACAACCATCGGAACACCATCTATTAACGCTAAAACTTTTGCAGGAAATCTCGTCGATCCTATTCGTGCTGGAATAATTACTGCACTCATAATAACCTCATAACCTCTATATTAATATACATAATACTATAACACAAAAATTACTTTTTTATAAGTGCAAAAGATATCGCATTGTTTTTACTGTGAGAGATCGTAACATGAATGTCAACACGTCTCTTATTTTTGATGTAAACTTCTGGAACACCTAACGGATTTGAAAGAACTGAAATATCCTTTAATAATAAATCTGCATGAAAACCTGTACCTAAAGCCTTAGATACCGCCTCTTTTGCTGCAAACCTACCTGATATATATGTTAGACTTTTTTTTCTGAACTCATACTCTTCTATCTCTTGTACTGAAAGTACCTTACTTATAAAAGAGTCACCAAAATCGTTGATAGATTTAGATATTCTATCTATCTCTATTATATCACAACCTATTATATCTCTATACCTCTACTAATTTTTTCATCTCTAATATAGCTCGCTCTAAACCTACAAATACCGATCTTGATATTATAGAGTGTCCTATATTTAACTCTTCTATCTCTGAAATCTTCATGATAGATGAGAGATTTGTATAATTTAATCCATGTCCAGCTGCAACTTGTAATCCTAACTCTTTACCAAGTCTTGCTGCCTTACTAATTCTATCAAGTTCGTGATTGATACTATCTGTTGTGAGTGAGTTAGAGTACTCGCCTGTATGGATCTCTATAATTTCAACACCAGCCGATTTTGATGCAGATATCTGCTCCTTATCTGGATCTATAAATAAACTTAATAAAATACCTGTACCTTTAAATACCGATAACATACTCGTTGCTTTATCGAAATATTTTACTATATCAAAACCACCCTCTGTTGTTAACTCTTCCCTTCTCTCTGGAACGATAGTTATCTGCTTAGGTTTTAGTTTTAGTGCAATCTCGATAATCTCCTCACTTAACGCCATCTCTAAATTTATAGGGATATCAACACCCTGTTTGATCGTAAATAAATCAACATCTTGTATATGACGTCTATCCTCTCGAAGATGAACTGTTATCGCATCACACTTACATTTTTCAACAATTAATGCAGCCTCAAGTACCGATGGTTCAATACCACCTCGTGCTTCTCTTAAAGTGGCAACATGATCTATATTTACATTAAATAACATACTCTACAATCCCTCTACTAATCTAATTATCTGTTGATGTTGCGATTTACCCATTGATCGATAGTAAACCTAATCGTTGGTTGTTGTTGTGATTTACCCATTGATCGATGCTAAACCTAATCGTACAATGCAACCGTTACATCTTTCAACTTATCCAACATCCAAACCTAATCGTTGGTTGTTGTTGAAATCTCTTCATTGATCGATGCTATGATCTCTTCAGCGTATGACTCTATCTGTCCTTGACGTTCACCCTCTATCATAACTCTTAACTTATTCTCTGTACCTGAATATCTAACAAGTATTCTGCCTCGTTTATCAAGTCTATGCTTTATATCGTTAATCAATGATGAAGTTTTTACCATCTTATCTAACGGCACTTTCTCCTTCACTAAAACATTCTTTAAAATTTGTGGATATAATGTGATCGTCGATGCAAGCTCTGTTAATGTTTTATCTGTACGTCGCATAACTTTTAAAAGTTGTAACGCCGATATTATACCATCGCCGGTTGGATTGAAATCTGAGAAAATAATGTGTCCTGATTGTTCTCCTCCAAGGTTTGAACCACTCTTCAACATCTCCTCAACAACATATCTATCGCCTACAGCAGAACGTATAAGTTTTATACCTGCATCATTCATAGATTTTTCAAAACCTAAATTACTCATAACAGTCGCAACAATCGTATTGTTCTTAAGCGTACCATCTAGTAACATATCTTTTGCACAGATACCCATAATTTTATCGCCGTCAATAATGTTACCTAAACTATCTGAAAAGATAACTCTATCTGCATCGCCGTCTAACGATATGCCTATATCAGCTTTATATTTTAAAACCATATCTGACATATTTTCAGGGTATACTGCTCCACACGACTTATTTATATTCATACCGTTCGGCTCATTGTTAAGTACTATAACCTCAGCACCTAACTCCTCTAACGCCATAGGACAAACTCTATAACCCGCACCGTTTGCTAAATCTGTTACTATGCGAATTCCTCGTAATGTATACGCTTTAGGAAATGTCTGTTTCACAAACTCTACATATCTACCAATTGCTGTCTCTATCCTAAACGCTTTACCTATATGTTGATCCGATTTTACTGGAGTAGAAAAATCAATTAACTCCTCGATCTCTAACTCTACGCTATCTGCTAACTTATAACCGTTCTTATCGAAAAACTTTATACCGTTATCGTAGTATGGATTGTGTGATGCAGATATTACAACACCTGCATCTGCCCTTATTGATTTTGTCATAAAAGCTATAGCTGGTGTTGGGAGAACGCCAACCATTACTGCATCAACACCTGCAGAACAGATACCTGCAACTAACGCATTCTCTAACATATAAGATGATATTCTTGTGTCCTTGCCAACTAATATTTTACGTTGAGTATTTTTATCATCTTTATTATTATTTAAAACATTTAACGCAGCCGCTCTACCTAATTTTAATGTAAAATCAGCTGTGAGTGGAGGGACATTTACCTCGCCACGAATACCATCTGTACCAAAATATTTACGCATCTTCTATCTCGTATCGCACACTCTTTGGATCTATATCTATATCATCAGATATAACCTCTTGTACGTTATTTATATATATTATTTCACCAACATATTTCCCACTTTTATTATCTAGGGAACAATCAATATAAAAATTTTCACTACTTATTACATCTGATAAATTATCTATATAACCTGTTACATTCAACTCTTTCACAACTATCTTATTTTGAAGTTTCAACCCTTCTTGTAGATCATTACAAGGTACGTCTATATCTGTAAAAGTTTTGAGCAACAACACTGGCTCTAATTTTGCGATAACTTTAATGTTATTTGGTACTATCGTATTTACCCCATCTTGCAGAAATAAACCTGTATGCTTCTCATTGTTGATATCTAAATCCGATAAATTTATCTGATGTGTTTCTATATGATTTATTAAATTTAACTTCGACTTAACACCTGATATCTGAACGATATCTGGCTCTATATTTATAGATATAACTTTATAACCTGTTGGAGCTTCACCGATAAATATAGGAGTTACTCGAACATTTTTTGACTCTAACTGCTCATACGATATATTTACTCTGCTTGGAGTAATCTCTAAAACCTCAACACCGATCGGAGCTATAATATCTGATGGCACAATGCTCTTGCTGTTTGCTCCATGTGATAACGACTTTGAATCAATATTTAACGATAATGTACCATATTTTAATGTGTCTAAAAGTGATTTCGAACCTTGAGTTATTACCGATAAATTACTACTGCTTGATAAGGCTATATAACCGCTTGGAGTATCTATAAAATTGACTGGAACTAATACCGACTTAGTTATTACTTGTCCTGATAAAACCATAAACCATAACATGATCGCAACAAATACCGATATTAATTTTAACGGTACATTTTTTGAAAAAAAGTTAGATAAACTCTCTTTACTTAAATATGACGCTAATCTGAAATAAATCATTTTAAACAATCTCGTAATATCTGCTCTATCTATCATATTATCTATCCATTACTGCGTATTGTTGTTCTAAAAATACTCTCTAATATATCCGTCAAACTGTTTGCATCTAAATCTGTAAATAGCTTACCATTATGCGCTACAGAAATCGCTCCACGCTCTTCACTTACGACGATTGCTACTGCATCCGTCTCCTCTGTAATACCTATCGCTGCTCTATGTCTTGTGCCGTAATCTGATGGTAAATCTTCTTTCTCGGTTAACGGTAAAATCGTTGCTGCATAAGCTAATCTACTTCCTGAAATAATCACAGCACCATCATGTAACGGTGAATAAGGGATAAATAATGATATGATTATATCCTTACTTATCTCAGAATCTATATACTGACCTGCTGAAAAATATGGATTTAATTTCGTGTTACGTTCAATAACTATTAACGCACCTAACTGTCTGTTCGCTAAAATGTTGGTTGATCTAACTAAAATATCTAATATACTTGAGTTTAATGGAACTTTCTTCTCAAAGAAATTAGACTCACCTATAAACGCTAAAGCGCGTCTTATCTCTGGTTGAAAAATCACCACTAAAACTATCAGTAAATAACCCGATAAATTGTTTAATACCCATGAGGTAACTTGTAAACCTAACCACTCCGAAAATCCTAATAGTATAACTATTAACATTATCGTGATTAACATATATGCCGCTCTTGTACCTTTTAATAGCATTAAAATTTTATAAACTAAAAAGCTTATAATTATTATATCTATTATATCCTTCAACTTGATTGATGATAAAAACGATAAAAGAGTTGGACCCATTCATTAATCCTTATATTGTATTTTACTTGTTACTATGTAACTGTATAAATTGAAATATTGTTATCTGAACTTTACTTTAAACCAATTTAACTACAAAATATAAATCAGCTAAATTCTAACAACTTGCCACGCTCGGTTAAATATCCAGCACAGCTTTTGTGAACATTATCGCATCGCGTGTAGCTCGGATATTATGAGATCTAACTATCTCCGTTCCA
>CAMRDM010000038.1 GCA_947041225.1 uncultured Deferribacteraceae bacterium
AATAAATATCGTTAATGTTGGTACGTTTAGAGTTAGAGTTATTAGCGATAGGTATGTAAATAAATATCGTTAATGTTGGTACGTTTAGAGTTAGAGTTATTAGCGATAGGTATATAGATAAATATCGTTAATATATGTAACCATAAAGTTAGAAGTAGTAGAGTAGATAAAATAAAATTATAAAAGAATTAGGATATATATAAATGGAACTATTAGCACCTGCGGGTAATTATTATAAGATGTTAACAGCGATAAAGTTTGGAGCAGACGCTGTTTATTTTTCAGGTAAGCAGTACGGACTTAGAGCATCAGCTGGTAACTTTTCGATGGATGAGATGGAGCAAGCATTAAAGTATCTCCATGGTGAAGGTAAGAAAGGATATGTTACGGTAAATATATTTCCAACAACGGAAGAGCTTGAAGGGATAGAGAAATATCTTAAAGATGTGGATAAACTAAATCCTGATGGATTGATTATATCTGATCCGGGGATATTTCATATAGCGAAAGAGAGCAATTTAAAAACTCCATTATCGATCAGTACACAAGCTAATACAACTAATGTATCGGCTGTGAATTTTTGGGCAGCTCAAGGTGCTGATCGTGTAATTATGGCAAGAGAGATATTTAAGGAAGATCTAGTTAATATTTGTAAGAAAGCAAAATGCGAAGTAGAAGTTTTTGTGCATGGTGCTATATGTATATCTATGTCAGGTAGATGTCTTATATCATCTTACATGAATGGTAAAGATGCAAATCACGGAGAGTGTACTCAACCTTGCAGATGGAACTATCACATTGTAGAAGATACAAGAAGAGATCGTGCATTTGCAATAGAGGAAGATGAAAGAGGCACGTATTTATATAACTCTAAAGATCTATCTATGATAGAGAAGATAGGTGAGTTATACGATATGGGTATAGCCTCGGCTAAGGTTGAGGGTAGAATGAAATCGATGATGTATTTATCTATCGTTACATCTGTTTATAGAGCAGCGATCGACCGTGCGAAAGAGATGGGATTAGATTATGTTGCAGAACAGCGTTGGATAGATCTATTAGCATCGATATCTAACAGAGGTTATATCACAGGTTTCTACGATGGCAAGGCAGATGATGATGCGATCAATGATACGAACGCACTGTTGAATAATTCTGCATCATTTTTAGCTACTGTTGAGAGTTCAACGGACGATGAGATAACGATACTTGCAAGAGCTAAATTTGCAGTTGGTGAAAGTATAGATGTTTTTTCACCAGGATTAAATGAGAGTAAATTAAAGATAGATGCTTTAGTTAATGTTGATGGCAACTCAGAGGATAATACTCGTCCAAATTATAGATATAAAATCAAAACAGCTAAAAAAATAGAAGAAGGTTCTTTGCTACTTAAATATAAAGAGCCATCAGAAGCATAAAAATTTTAAAACTTAAGAAGGTAGACAATGGATAAAATTTTAGCGAGATATAAAGAGTTAATTGCTTTGATTGAAAAATATAATCAAGAGTATTATGTGAAAAACATCTCTGCTATATCTGATTACGAGTACGATCAATTATATAAAGAGCTTACGCAACTTGAGGAAGCTAATCCTGAAATAATTATCAGAACATCGCCTACTCAGTTTGTAGGAGATATTGACAACAACCTTGTATCATCAGATAAAAAGATTGAACATCAGATACGCATGTATTCGTTAGAGAACTCATATTCTCGTGAAGATATTATAGAGTTTATCGATAAAGTTAAGAAAGTTGTGAGCGCTAATGTTAAGAGTATCGAGTTCGTTATTGAGCCTAAAATTGATGGTGCTGCGGTATCTATTAAATATAGTGGTGGAGTATTAGTTGAGGCTGCAACAAGAGGCGATGGTGTTATAGGCGAAGATATTTTAGATAATATAAAAAGTTTAGGTGTGTTACCAGAGAGTATCGAAGATAAAGGTGATGTTATAATTAGAGGGGAAGCTTACATGCCGATCTCTACTTTTAATAAATTAAATATTGAGCGTGAAGCAGAGGGTAAAACTTTATTTGCTAATCCTAGAAACGCTGCAGCTGGAAGTCTAAAGCTTTTAGATAGTGTTAAAGTTGCTTCAAGAGGATTAAAATTATTTCTCTACTCGGTTGATCTAGGCAGAAAGAACAGCAACCATTTTGATGATTTAAAATATCTAGAAGAGTCAGGATTTCCTGTGAATGAAAATTATTTTAAATTTAGCGAAACAGATGATATTATGGACGCTATATTTAAAGTTGAAAAGATTAGAGATGGATTAGATTACGAACTTGATGGTGCTGTTGTAAAAGTTAATGATTACGCAATAAGAGATGAACTTGGACACACATCAAAATATCCTAGATTTGCGATTAGTTATAAATATAAATCAGAGTCGGCTAGAACAAAATTATTATCTGTAACGTTTCAAGTCGGCAGAACGGGAGCTATAACTCCAGTTGCAGAGCTTGTTCCAGTATCGTTATCAGGATCGGTAATCGCACGAGCAACACTACATAATAACGATGAGATCAAAAGATTAGGTGTAAGAATAGGAGATACTGTTATCATTGAAAAGGGTGGTGAAGTTATCCCTAAGATAATATCAGTTGATAGAGATATTTTTAATGCTGATAGCAGAGAGATAGAAGTTCCAACCGTTTGTCCAGTGTGTAACAGCACGTTGACAAATGATATAAGTGGTGTAAAAGGTTACTGCATAAATAGAGAGTGTCCTGCGATTGTTCAAGGTAATATTCTTCATTTTGGATCACGAGATGCTATGGATATAAAAGGGTTCGGAGTAAGAATTGTAGAGCAGTTTTTAGAACATAATATAATCAAAGATATTTCAGATATATATAATCTTGATAGAAAGGAAATCTTAAAATTAGAGGGGTTTCAGTCTCAATCAGTAGATAATCTCTTAGAGGCTATCGAGCAATCTAAATCTCAACCATTTCATAGAGTGCTATACGGGATAGGTATAAAAAATATCGGACGAACAGCTACAAAATTAATTGTAAAACAGTTCGGAGATATAGATACTATAATGAAAGCGACAGAGGAAGAGATCTCTTCTATATACGGAATAGGTATCGGATCGGCATCGATATTAGTCAACTTTTTTAAAGATGATATAAATATGAAGATCGTAGATCGATTAAGATCTAGTGGTTTAAAGTTTGAGAAAGAGCCTGATCTTTTAAATAAGACAGCATTAGATAAATCATTTGTAATAACGGGAAAACTATCACATGAGAGGCAGTATTTTAAGGATCTGATTGAGTCATATGGAGCTAGAGTATCATCATCTGTAAGTAAAAATACAGATTATCTTTTAGCAGGAACGGACGCTGGTAGTAAACTTAAAAAGGCTTTAGAGTTAGGTGTGAAAGTTATTGATGAGAACGAACTTAACACTATTTTATCAGGTTGTAGTTAATAAATTATTAATAAAAATGTGTTGATTACTATTGTAGATGATAGTAGTTTGCAGGTTGTTTATTGTAATGAGTGATTACAATTTTAACTGTGAATAGTTGAGAATTTTTTGATGAGATGAAGCTCTGCACTATTTTATAAGTTAATAGTTGACAAGCGTATCGATATTTTCTACTATATGATGATAGTGGTTATATCCAAAAAAAGAATTTCAAAAGTTTACCATCAATAAGTAATCATTATTTGTTAATTAAATAATCTCGTTATTATGTATTGTTTAAAAAGTAGTCTATGCTTTTAAAAGATCATAAAAATCTATGGAGTAATTTGTGAATTTGACAGAACTAAAAAAACACTCAATCGAGGAGTTGTTGCGTAAAGCAGAAGAGTTAGAGATTGAAAATGCGGCAAGTTTTTTGCGTCAGGAGTTGATGTTTGAAATTTTAAAAGCAACAAGTATCCGCAATACCCAAATATACGGACAAGGGGTTTTAGATATCCTTCCAGATGGATTTGGATTTCTTAGATCACCAGATTACAACTATCTTCCGGGTCCAGATGATATATATGTATCACCTGCACAGATCAAAAAATTAGGACTTAGAAACGGAGACACTGTTGAAGGTGAAATTCGTCCTCCAAGAGAGTTAGAGAAATATTTTGCACTACTCAAAGCTGAGAAAGTAAATTTTCAAGAGCATAGTAGAGTTAGATATCTTTTTGAAAACTTAACTCCTTTATTTCCTGAAGAGAGATTGAACCTTGAGTATGAGGCGACAAAATATGATACTCGTTGTATCAATTTAATCACTCCTATCGGTAAAGGGCAGAGAGCGTTAATTGTAGCTCCTCCTAAAACTGGTAAAACAATTCTTATGAAATCAATTGCATCAGCTATTGCAACGAACCACCCAGAAGTTTATATGATTTTACTTCTTATTGATGAACGTCCAGAGGAGGTAACTGATTTTAAAAAGACAGTTGCTAAGCTTGTTAAAGAGGGTGAAGCTAAGGGTGAGAATATTCGTATTGAGGTTATATCATCGACATTTGATGAACCAGCATATAGACATGTTCAAGTTGCAGAGATGGTTCTACATAGATCTAAGCGTCTAGTTGAAAAAGCGTTTGATGTAGTTATTATTTTAGATTCAATAACGAGATTAGCAAGAGCGTATAACTCAGTTGAACCATCAAGTGGTAAAGTATTATCAGGTGGTGTTGACTCGAACGCATTACATAAACCGAAAAGATTTTTTGGTGCTGCAAGAAATATAGAAGAGGGTGGATCTTTATCTATAATTGCATCAGCTCTTGTTGATACAGGAAGCAGAATGGATGAGGTTATCTTTGAAGAGTTTAAAGGTACAGGTAATATGGAACTTCACCTTGATAGAAGATTGGTAGAGAGAAGAACATTCCCAGCGATCGATATCAATAAATCAGGTACAAGAAAAGAAGAGATGCTCCACACTCAAGAGGAGCAGAATAAGATATGGATTTTACGTAGATTTTTATCAAATATGAACGCTGTTGATTCGATGGAATTTGTATTAGATAAGATGAAGGGTACTAAATCTAATCAAGAATTTTTAAACAACATGGGTAAATAACCTAGCTTGCTAGAACAGTTTATGAGCATTATTTGTCGGCATAGTTTGTTTGATGGTTTACATTTGATGTTCGCTTGTAGTTTGTAGGTTTAGTATTTCTAGTAGTATGTAGGTGTAATAAGTTTAATGATTTATAATTTTATTAGTTTAATAATTAATTAGTTATAATAAAGTTGTCGATATAGTTTTTATATGTAAATGGATCTACTTAGTAGGCTACTTTTCTTTATTAGCTGGTTGAATGTTTTAATATAGTTTATTTATAACTCATTTACTTTATATGCTTTGTTCAGTAGTGATGAATATATTGAATATATTGGTATATTTTTTATTAATGATTTTGTTTTGATTGTTGAAAATATATAGGTTAAAGTTTTCTTAGTAGTTTGTAGTTAAATAAGATAACTTGTTGAGAGAGAGACTGTAATGGATATTGGAACTCTTATTGGTTTGCTTATCGCATTTGGTATGGTTATCGGTTCGATGGTAACAGGGGCGGGTATCGCTCCGTATATGGATTTTCCGTCGTTCCTAATTACCGTTGGTGGTACAGTTGGTATTATTATGGCAGGTATGCCTATCAATAAACTGATGTCAGGTGTAAAAGCTATTACACGAGCATTTGTATCGAGTTCTTTTTCATCACAAACGTTGATAGAGCAGTTGGTTGATTTTGCTGTTAAAGCTCGTCGGGATGGTATTCTTTCTCTTGAATCGGAAGAGGAGAATATGGATGATGACTTTCTAAAGAAAGGTATTCGCTTAGCGGTTGATGGTACAGAGCCAGATGTTATCCGTGTGATATTAGAGAAAGAGTTAGAATCAATGGTAGATCGTCACGATCAGAATGCTGGTTTGCTTTCATTTTTAGAAGATATGGGTCCAGCTATGGGGATGATTGGTACGCTGATCGGACTAGTTGCGATGCTTTTAAACCTAAGTGATCCAACAGCCGTAGGTCCTGCGATGTCAGTAGCCTTAATTACGACGATGTATGGTTCGGTAATGGCGAACATGATAGCGAAACCGTTGATTGTAAAGTTAGCGGCAAGATCGTTAGAAGAGCAACAGTTGAAAACAATCATGCTTGCAGGTATAATGGCTATTCAGGCTGGAGATAACCCTAGAATAGTTGAGCAAAAATTAAATGTTTTCATTGAACCAAAACTTAGAAAATCACAGTTTGACTAGCAGTTAGATTGATAGGCAATAGTTGTTGAGTGGCTTAGTTTGACTAGCAGTTAGATTGATAGGTTGATAGATAGGTAGAGGGTTTGTTATCGTTTTGATAGCTTAGCTAGTTGATGAGTACAGTTAGTTTGATGGGTAGATTTAGTTAATAGTTTTATTATCAATTTAAGTAATAGTTAATTGGTAAAACATCTAAATAATAAGGATTAGTTTTCGATGGCTGGTAAACATAAATGTCCTAAAGGGGCACCAAAATGGATGACAACATTTTCAGATCTAGTAACGTTACTATTAACGTTTTTCGTTCTGCTCCTTTCTATGGCCAATTTCGATAAAGTTAAGATATATCAATTTCTTGGTGTTATGGCAGGAGGGGTTGGGGTATTAGATTTCCAATCACAGATTAATTTAGCAGAGATAAATACTGTTACACGTATCGCGACAAAAGAAGCTGTTGAAGATGCTGTAAAACGTGTGCAAGAAGTTCTTGATGATACAGTTAGATCTCAAAATTTAGAGAAGATGATATCAGTTGTAAAAACAGATAAAGGTATTTCAATTCGTATTATGGACGCAGTGTTTTTCACAACTAACTCTGCACGTTTATTAGAGACGGCTAAACCGATACTAGATAAAATTATTATGATAGTTGAAGAGACTCCATATAGTATTAATATTGAAGGGCATACCGATGATACTCCGATAGGTAAAGATAGTTTCTTTAACTGGGAGTTGTCGTCAGATAGAGCTGTATCGGTTGTGCGATATTTTTCAGAAGAGGGTTTTGATCAAAGACGATTATCGTCTTCAGGATACGGAGAGTATCATCCACTAGTTCCGAATATAACAAGTGAGAATAGAGCAAGAAACAGAAGAGTAGAGATTAATTTAATTTCACCAGAACTTTCATCAGTTGGACAAGATATTTTCGATTAGTAAGTTTATAGTAGAGTGTATAAGTAATCGTACTTGTATTTTATCTAGTTGGATGAAAGTTGAGTACATAGATAATTGTAGTGATATTTTTAAGTAGCAGATTAGATTTATATTTTAATTTAAAATCACATATAGGGGTATATTAATGGCAAGAGCAGAAGGCGTAGAACCAGAAAAGAAGAAGGGCTCAAAGAAAATGTTGATGATTTTGCTTATTCTTGTTTTAGTAATTGTAGGAGTAGTTGGGTTTATAGTTTTTAAGTTCGTATTAACTCCTAAAGATATGACTGTACAAGACGGTATTGATATCAATGTTGATGCAGCAGATACTGGAGAAGTAGTTGCTAATAGAAGAAATGCTCCTACAGCAGCTGGTGTGACAATTAGTCTTGAATCGTTTGTAGTTAATCTAACAGACCCAGCAGGTAACAGATACCTTAAACTTGCGTTAGCAGTAGATGTTCCAGAAGATAATTCAGATCTACAAGCTGAGATTGATAAGCGTATACCTATGATAAGAGATATCGTAATTGCATCACTATCGGCAAAAACGTATGAAGAGATATCAACATCACAAGGTAAGGTTTTTCTAAAGCAAGAGCTTGTGAGAAGAATAAATTCTATATTAAATTCAGGCAGAATAAACGATGTTTATATAACAGAGTTCGTTGTTCAGTAGTAGTATAGTTTTGTAGTTAGAGAATTTTAAACGAAGTATTTGAGGTTTGTTTATGACAAGAGATGAGATTAAGGAAGTTTTTGGAGAGGTACTCTTTGATATATCAATTGAGCTTGGCAGAAAAAAAGTTTCTGTAGGTGAGATGTTAAGATATGAAACAGGTACAATAATTCGTCTTGCGAAAACTTCAGGAGAGTCAGTCGATCTTCTTGTGAATCTAAAACCTTTAGCGTACGGTGAAATTATGGTTTTAGATGAGCGTCTAGCTATTCGTATAACGGAGATTTTGTCTAAAGAGATGTTGACAGAGAAATTTAAAGAAGGACTGTATGGTTAAATCCTTATTAATTTTTCTATTTATTTTTACATCAATTGCTACATCTTTCTCTGCTGAAATAAAGTACGAGATAGAGCAAGATAAGATAGTGTTTAATATTTTATTTAATAGAGGGTACTCTAACTTAGATTTATTAGAGTCTAAAAACTCTTTTCTATTAAGTTTTGAAACATCAGAAAAGCTTGATTTTGAAAGACAAGATTTTTTCGATCTTCCGTTAGAGTCTGCATACATATCGGTAACTGATGATCGTAAAAAATTCGTAGTAACATATACATCAGATTATATCAAACCATCGATAACATCAGCAGATAAGCAGATCACTATATCTATCCCATTAACGGGTGCGTATATGGCTGGACGTTTGCCTATTATCGGTTTAGATGAAGCGATAGGTACTAATCAAGTTGAACCACCACCGAAAGTTGATCCACTTCCAACAACAGGTTCGTATTTTAGAATGCTTTTTGGTTTAGGTATAGTTTTAGCGATTATACTTATTGCCTACTCACTTATGCGTAGATATTTCAAGAAGCAGGTATTTACAGATATTCCGGGTACAGGTAGATTATTAGGTAAGGTTGATCTTGATTTACGTAAGTCGTTATATTTTTATGAGTTAGGCGACATCATATATGTTATCGGTGTAACGGATAATAATATGACATTGATAGATAAAATTGTTGATGATGAAGAGGCAACGAAGATCCGTGTAGGAATGACATCGAAGAAAGATTTTGCAGGTTACTTCTCATTCTTTCAAAAGAAGAATGATTTAGATGATGATATAAGTACAAGTAACGCTATAATGGAAGAGAAGTTAAAATCTTTACGAGAGAAACGATGAAGTATAAAATGGGTATATCTCTACTATCGACATTGGCTATTATTTTATTCACGAGCATATCATATGCTCAAGAAACAATTCCATTTCCGTCAGTCAATTTTGGTTTAGGAGAGGCGGAGTCTCCACGAGATGTAGCGTTATCGTTACAGTTAATATTTATATTTACGATTTTAGCAGTAGCGCCATCGATAGTTGTATTGATGACATGTTTTACACGTATAATAATTGTATTTCATTTTCTTAGAACAGCTATGGGTACGGCACAGATGCCTCCAAATCAGATAATGGCAGGTATGGCGTTACTTCTAACATTTTATATTATGACTCCAGTTTTAGCACAGGTAAACGATCAAGCGATCGCTCCATATATGAATCAAGAGTTAACATTTAGAGAGGCGTTAGCGAGTGCCAAAGTACCAGTTCGTAAATTTCTTATATCTAATACGAGAAGACAAGATTTAATTTTATTTTTAGAGTTATCGAAATCTGAGCGTCCACGAACGGTTGATGATATCCCTGATTTAGTTGTTTTAGGTGCATTTGTAATGAGTGAGGTTCAGGTTGCTTTTCAGATAGGTTTCCTACTGTTCTTACCATTTTTAATATTAGATTTTGTTATATCGTCGGTTCTTTTAGCTATGGGTATGATGATGCTTCCACCAGTAATGATATCCGTTCCGTTTAAGATATTATTATTTGTATTAGTTGATGGCTGGGCGTTACTTATCACAGCGCTTGTGAAGAGTTACTATTAAGATGTAGTGCGTATAATTTTCTGTATGTATCATATCGTATAAGATGTAGCGTGTATAATTTTCTGTATGTATCATATCGTATAAACGGGTTGTGATAATCTATTATCACAAACTTTTCAATCGGTTCTATCCTATACTTCGCATAATAAAAAAATAATTATTGAACTAAAGTACAATATGTATTGTCTTCTTACACAGTTTAAAAAGGAGATAAATGTGAAAAAATTACTATTAGTATTGATGATGTTTGTTGTTTCGACATCTAGTTATGCAAAAGAAGGGAAGATGGATATGTCTGGATCTAAGTCTGAAAAAGGTGATAGCAATAAAGTAATGATGCTGATGCACATGCCGATGATGGAGCAGAAATTTCAGATTACAGATAATCCTGATGTAGATTTTCTATATAATATGATTCCTCATCACAAAGGTGCAGTAGTATCATCTGAAGAGTATTTAAAATATGGAAAAAATAAATCAGTAAGAGCATTAGCAACTAGTATTATTGCATCTCAAAATAAAGAGATGAAAGAGTTTAGTGAAGTTATTATTAAGTTAAATAAGAAAGCAACTAAATATGATAAAAAAGCTGTAGAAAAAGTTTCTAAAGATTCACAGCAAGAGATGATGAACATGATGAAAGCGATGCATAATGTTACTGCTTCAGGCGATATGGATAAAGATTATCTTATGGGTATGATTCCTCATCATCAAGGTGCTATTGATTCTTCTAAGATCATTCTTACTATTACAACAGATGAAACTGTAAAAGAGATTGCAAATCGTATTATAGCAGATCAAGAGAAAGAGATTGCAGCTATGAAAGTAATGCTTTCAAATATGAAGTAATCCATTAATAATATTTTTTTAATGCGAATAGATATCATGAAATCCCTACAAATGTTTGTGGGGATTTTTTACTTATATAACTATATATGAAGTTGTTTTATTTAGGGTATATTTTTGTTCACTATTTTTAGTTATCATGTGAGTTTATTTTGATTACGCTATAGGTTTAATTTTATAAATGAGATTACAAAATGAATTAAAAATTTTAGTATTATTACTGTAAGTTATAGATGATAGTTAATTCTGTTATTAGTTAGCTTTACTGTTATTTTGAGTTCGTATTAAATTAAATATATGTTTAATTTAGTTTATAGTAATAAACTAATATTATTATGATAAGTGCGTTAAAACTTTTATTATTAAGTGATTATTAAATAATGGTGGTAGTTCTTGACTATTAATTGATAAATCGGTATAATTTAGTTGTAAAATAGTGCGATATAATAAAGTTGGAATAGGTGATTAGAGTGAATGCTGATTTAGCTATAGCATTAACTATGCGTGCGTTAGAGATATCTATATTGGTCTCAGCACCGATGCTTCTATTTGGTTTACTGGTTGGGTTGGCTGTATCTATATTTCAAGCAGTTACTCAGATCCAAGAGATGACATTAACATTTATTCCAAAAATAATTGCAATTGTTGCTGCGATAGCTATTTTTTTCCCATGGATGTTGGCTACTGTTTTAGATTACACTATAGCTCTAATAAGCAATATAAATGTTTATGTTGGTAAGTAAGTGGATCGATAGGAGTTCCTTTATTTTCTGTTCAAATATAATCAAATAATAAAATGAATATAAAATATATTTTAGATTTAATTACTTTCTTAAATAAATATTTGCAATATAAACAAGATGTACTATATTGTCGTTTATGAAGAATAAATATATAATTACATTAATTTTGTTTTTAGGCGATAATAAGAGTGTATGTATTTGATACCAACTTAGTATTAATAGTTAATAGATATGTATTGTGGTGTAAATGGTTTAAGAAATACTTGATGATTTGAGTAGTAGATATTATATTTATGGTAAGTAATATATTTATAGTAGATATTATATTTATAGTAAGTAATATATTTATAGTAGATATTTGTTATAAAGATAATTATATGTATGGTATCTAAATTATCGTTAGTATACGGTAGTTGTTTTGTTGGTATACGGTAGTTGTTTTGTTAGTATGCAATAGTTTATTTTGATTGTTTTCAGATAGTTTTTATAATCTGAAATAGTTAGGGTGATTATATATAGTAGAGTAGAGAATAGTAGAATTATAATTTAAAAAGGAGAATTATTTATGATTTTGAGAATTTCAAAAATGTTGGTAATGATGGCATTACCAATCGTATTAATTGCCTGTGGCGGAGAAAAGAAAGGCCCAACGCAAAGAGACTCAGGGATGAGATTTGTGCCAGTAGAGGGCACTGTCCCTAGTGATGCTACAGCAGGTGAGAATCTGTTGTCATTTGGTAACGAAAATATTGTTGGACTTGAAAAAGGTCCAGTAAAGTTTAACTTAACCAATATTACTAATGGACCAGTAACATTTGGTGAAACAGGATTACTTGGTGGTAGCGATGATATCTTTATCACAGCATCATCATGTTTTGATACGCTTGCAGCAAATGATAGCTGTGAAGTTTCAGTAACATTATCGCCTAAAGAGCAGAACAGATCTTATAAAGATGAGTATTCTGTAATTTTTAGTTTTAACGGTGATATTAATGATCAATCTTTACCAGTTATATTAGAATTGAGTGCAAGAACTTTCCAAGGTGAAGTTGTAGGTACAGAGATACCAGGACTTAGTGTTTCTAAAAACTATCAAAGCATTAAGTTTGATAACGTTACATTAGGAAACACAGCACCAGCAGAAATTGTTCAGTACTATTATTTTGGTGATGATGAAGTTCTTGTTAATCCAACAGAGTCAGTTGTTGCGACTAGTACTGGTGTTGTTGCGGGAAATGTAAAGGATGGAGAGATAGCTGTTGAGTCAGATTGTGGAGTGTTAAGATATGGAGATAGCTGTTCAGTACAGTTGTTTTATAGACCAGCAATTCCATCAAATGAAATAGTTCCTGCTGCCAATATTTATTCGCATTTAAACGTAAGTCTTATACAAAATGCAGCTGTAAGTAGTAGCACTATTAAGATGCAGAAAGAGTCTTATAAACCAGCCGATTCGGTATTGATGGAATATCATGATAATGCTACTAATAATGTACATATCAGAGAATTATCTGTTAGAGAGCAACCAGCACCTGGTCAGATTAGTAATCAAGCAGTTGCGTTAGTAAGAACAACTGAGAATTCAGCTATTGACAAACTGTTTTATCGTTTAGAGTCAACAAACTCAGCAATTCAAGTGGAAAGAAACAAATGTGATCTTCTTCTTGTAAATCCTGGTAGTGATAACGCTACACATATGAGTCGTTGTGAATTTAATATCAGTTTCTCTTCATCAGGAACAGGAGAACAAGTTGGTTATGTTATCGCTGTAGCTGGTGATGAGCGTACTTTCTTAAAGGTTAAAGGGAGTACAACTGCTGGTAACTTAATGCCCCTTACTGGCGATCAATATACTCAAGTAGGTGTAGCATCGTCAGGATTAGCTTTAGCTACTGCGCCTAATACATTATCAGCTACTAAACGTATGGAAGTTAGATATATTGGATCAGGCACTGGAGAGGAGGCAAAACCATTTTCTATAAAATTTGGCACCGTTGCGGGTCAAGATAAAAGTTTATTTAGCTATACTACAACATGTATTGAGAATAAAGCATTGACTCCTGAAAACCCTGTTTGTTATATAGATGTTAACTTTAGAGGAAAACCCCTAGCTGACATCGCTACCGATGCAGATGGTATGATAGAAATTACAGTAGCTGGTGCTGCTTCTACAAACGTACATTTACTTGGTAAGACTATCGCATCTGTTACTGCGTCTACAGAAACACCTGTTGATGGTTTATCAATTAATGCTAAGTCATTTGTATATCCTACTACAGGTATCGGACTAGTATCTCAAACATTTGCTATTACGTTAACAAATAATAATGCAGAGGATATTAGTGGCTTAGGTACTACATCAACAGATCTAGCAACATTCACATTGAATAATGGAGTTAATAAAGCTTGTGTAAGTACACTTACTGCAGGTGCAGATTGTACGTTAGGTTATGTTTTCAGACCACGTAACTCTCTTGAAAAAACTAGCTATATATCAATTTTTGATAATAGAACAGCTACTGAGTTAAGAAACAATGAAATTATTCAAGTTGTTGGACGTGGTACACTATTTAACGAATATCTATCATTCGGTGTTGTTGCACAAGATGAGACGAAAACGTTAGTAGCTGCGTTCACTAATGATGGAGTAGATCCTCTAGTTATTGATAAAGTAATGCGAGAACAATTTACTTCAGAATGGGATACAGCTGGTTTTACTGATACAAAAGATCTGCCAACTGGTAATAGAGTAGCTTTAATAAAGAAATACTTTAACAGAGATAATTTTACAAACACGTTGACTCCTGATGCATCTGCAACAATTAACATATTATCTTCTGAGTGTGATGGACTAACATTAGATCCGGGTGCATCTTGTCTTATGAGATTAGAGTTTGCACCTACAGTGGCCGTTAATACAACAGTAGGTAAGGAGCATGAAAATCATTATAGAGCTTATCTGAATGTTAAGGATGCAGATAATAAGACTATTGATAGATTACATGTTATAGGTTCAACTCAAGATAACTCAACTATGTATATGTATCCTGAGCAAGATTTTAATCAAGCACTTGGTGTGAAACCTACGATTGGCTTTGAAAAGGATGATAATGTATCAACTACAACTTTAGAACGTAATTTTGTTGTTATTGGAAACGATGTCTACTCTTATTTAGGATCTAGTCATCAGAGCGACGAGGGCTCTCTATTTAAAGGAGATAACAAATTACGTAAATATGATGCTTCACGTAATAAATGGGTTATATTAAACCCAGCTGGTACGGATCCATTCAATATCTCTAAAGACGATAATGATGGTGGTAAATATGGTCTTGCTATGCAATCTAAACTGATTGCATACGATGGTAAGCTTTATTTATATCCTCTTGGATTTGATGGTCATCGTCCGTCTTACAGATATGATTTATATGTTTATGATCCTAACATTGGTGTTGATGGTAAATGGACTAACTTAGGACCTGCTCCAGATAGCAATCAACATACTTATATAAGTATGTCAGCGTATAAAGGGAAAATATATTTCTTTGGTGGAGATAGTGAGAAAAACCGTTCTGAAGTAACTGAATATGATATTGCGGATAATACATATAAGACTCTTACGGCAACAGGAACTAAACCTAGAGAAAGAAATGGTCCTGCTCTGATAGTATCTGAAATTGTAAGAAAGTCTGGTACTGAGAACCTTACTATACCTTACTTGATAGTGCATGGTGGTGCTGGTATCTACAATTCGGCGGCTCCAGCATGGGGACAATTCCGCTATGGATTAAATGATTTATGGGCATTTGAGTTACCACGTTATGATGAGGAAGGTAAGGAAGTTATTAGAACTGAAACATATACATGGACTGAACTTCAGAAAAATACACCACGCTTAGTTGTAGGTAGTGATAATATTTCATCAACAGATGAAGCACAGACAAACGTTGAGTCTGATCTTCGTCATATTGAGAATAGACCTGCTGATCGTGGTGTTCATGTATTTAACTATTATGATAATAAACTATTCCTTACGTCTGGACGTGATGGAACAAACGATCCACTTGGTGGAACACACAATGGTAAGAAAGGTTTACTTTATACCCTAGATCCAGCAGAACTGTTTAATGATGATCCTGAGAATACTACTTGTAGTACAGTATCAATGGGTACTGGGGACGTTGAGCAGCCTACAAATACTATTTGTGATGCGTTTACTGTCTATGAAGCATTAAAAACGGATTACTTAAACTTTAATTTCTCAGAAACATTATCTGGTGACTTATGGTTCCATAACTGGAATATCTTAGGTGTTTTCTTTAACAAATCGTTAGAGAGTGCAACTAGATAATTGTATTAAGTATTAATTGAATAATTCAATCTAGTGTAAACTAGATCGGATAGAATATAAGAACCCTATGTTTAACGCATGGGGTTCTTTTTTGCGTGTATATATTTATTTGAAATAAACGTATTTATGTAGATTTAATATTTAATCATTATAGTAATATTATTTTAGATATCATCTATAATTATTTTTAGTTTTAGTAAGATTTTATTGCTTTTATTGTATCGGTATAGTATAATTTTATTAGAAGTTAGAGGAAGTTCGGTGAAAATCCGGCACTGCCCCCGCAACTGTAAATTGCATTCAAACTAAATTATAGTATGATATGTAACTAGTCAGGAACTCAATTTCATTCTTATATCCTTCGGAGGGAAGACCTAATGATTAAATTATCCATCTTTTAGATCAATCTAAATTCATTAAGATTATTAATTTTAATTATCAATTATAATTATCGTATATTTAATATTACGAATAGTTTATCGCATCAATTTGCAATACAGTTCAATAATATTTAATATTTATTAATAATCTAACTTAATATTTTAATTACAATACTGCGATATAGTTATTCAAGAAATATCTATATTAATGTGTTTAATTAAGTCGTTCTACTGTGATTTTTTATATAATTTACTAAATCACTATACATGAAAGCCTAAGGGGTTTTGATATGATTAAAGTAAGATTTAGTTTTTCAACAATTTTTATTATTTTTTTATTAGTGGTATCGTTTGTATTAATATCATGTTCATCTATAGATGAGCAAAAATCTGATGAGGAAGTTGATGTTGGAGGAGAAAAAGTATTAACATCTCTAAATATCACTCGTGGAGATGTGAGATTAATTATTAATACTCCATTTATATTTAGAGCAACAGGAGCAGATGATAACATGTTTCTTGTAGATAATCTACAAGGTAAAGAGATTGAATGGAAAGTTTTAAACTTAGATAACTCTGAGGCAACAGGTGTAACTTTTATTGATGGAATAAATAATATAAATGAAATTAATTTAAATTTCAGTAACGCAGGTGATTATAAAATCATTACAACATGGACTGATGAGATAACAAGTAAAAAGTACACAGGCTTGAAAAAAGTTACTATTTACGAGAGTACAATACCAGAGAGATCAATAAAATCTATCGTTCATGATACACAAAAAAAAGGGAGTATGAATTTTAAAGCTACAGCTAATAATCCATCAGATCAATCTAAAACTTTCACATGGAGTGTAACTAAATTTAACTCTATAGATAAGATTGAAAGTATTATCGCAACTGATACGGAGTTAGATACAACTATAGATTTTACAGATCAATCAACAGGTAGATATATATTATCGCTATACGTTTTAGAAAATGGCAAACAGATAGATGATTATGAGGGTTCAATATTGATATCTGATGAGGATAACTTTTCAATAGCGATAGGAGATAATCATACATTAATCGCAGATAGAAAAAGTGATATTTTATATGTTTACGGTGTGAACGATAAAGGACAGTTAGGAACAGGTAGTAACGATAATTTAACAACTCCAACAATTTTAAAAAATAAAAATATTCGGTTTATAAAACAGGTTTCAGCAGGTAAAAATCATTCATTACTTTTAGCAGGTAACGGAAAAACTGATGATGGATTAGATAACAAATATAAAATTTATTCATGGGGTGATAACTCTAAGGGACAGCTAGGAGATGATACATTAATTGATAAAAATATTCCAACAGCTGTTTCAAAAATGGAAAGTACGATTGAGGCAACAGGTAATATTAATATCCCTACTACAAAGTATTTCGATGAAATCGGTGCAGGTGGAG
>CAMRDM010000039.1 GCA_947041225.1 uncultured Deferribacteraceae bacterium
TTACCACCTTGATACTCTTTGTTGCTGGTGGGATTGTACGGTATTAGATTTGAACCACTCCACGGCTTCTGCCACGGTGCAGTACCTTTTTTCATCTGATCAATTAGAAGATCGGCAAGCTCTTTTCTTTTATTATCCATCAAGCTCATTTTTCATCTCCTAGGCTATATTTATCTAGATTAGGCTCACCTAGAATAGATTCTTCTAATGAGATGAAATCATCATCGATCATAGCCTCCATCGCTTGATCTTCGAACGCTCCGAGTGTTAAGGCTTGCTTTAAACTGTACTCATTTTGTAAAACTTCTTTGATTGGTTGTTTTGATTGCATAAAACACCTCCTATATATTACTACAAGGGGTGTAACATGTTGTTGATTTACAAAGAGAAATGTATGTTAAAAAGTCAGAGCTAACTTTTTATATATTGGAGCAAACGAACATTAAAAAAGCGTAAGAGGTTAATCTTACGCTTTATGGCTATTATATATGATACAAATTACGATAATCTATCCGTTACTTTCTTTTCTATCTACCCATGGGTTTAACTCATAATATCTTTCGTTCTCTTTATCTAAATAATCTTCACCGAACTTAGCTACAACTTCTCTCATATCAAAACCCATAGATTTAAGAGTTTCTAAACCCATAACATTTTTAATCGTTGAAGCCATCGATGGAGAAAGTTTTATTAATGACGATATTCTTGCCTCTTCTTCTTCATCTCCAGCATCCATAGCTTTTCTTAATTGCCCTCTAAGATCCATCTGTTTTTGTAGTCTCATTCTAGTTTCCAACTCTTCTTTTGTTGGCATAAAATCTTCTAATGTATACTCTTTCATTATGTAAATCCTCCATAATTAGATGTAGATTACTCTTACAATCTATCATTTTATTTTATTACTTTCAATCTCTTTCTTTCTCTAAACGTTTACTCTTTTCAGGCAGATCAATATCAAGTGTTTTAGCCTGCAACTTCATATACTCATTTTTAGCTACCTTCATATTACTTACTCTTTCAACTAATATATTTCTTTCATTCTTATTAGCTGTAGATGATATAATTGAATTGTTTACCCTCGTAATATTTGAATCAATAAATCTATGAACAGGATCTCTTGGAACACCATTTATTCGATCAACTTTTTTATCTGTAATATTAGCATCAAATGATTTATACCACTTTTTATCGTAAACTTTATCTAAAGAGTTTAAAGCCAAAGATAAATCTTTTATCGACTCATTCAAGCTTTTATCACTACCTTTATTAAACGTCCCCTCACTTTTGCTCCTATCAATCTTATCTTCTATAATAACTCTTTCAGCATTAATAATTAACGATACATCTTTACTCTTACCGATCTCTTTTAATTCATTATGAAGTTCTTTATTGTATGAGACATCTATCTTAGTACTTGGCTCTGTCTTGACATACTCTTTATTATTAGAGATATCTTCTAGTAGCATTGTCACTCTTTTTATAGAACCACTATATTTCTTATCTTTCGCCATTTCATAACTCCTTACGCATCATTATCTATATGGTTGATAACTTTACGCTCGATAAACTCTTTAAACTTACCTTTGATAACATCGTTGTTGAACTCATCATGAAGTGTGAATATTTTAATCTCCTTACCTTCGTTTGGAATAAACATATAGAACGCACCTTGATCATCGTATCTAATAAACTGCTTTGCATAAATTGAGATAATATCGTAATCATCACGATTATCTTCTGTCGCTTTCACATCATCCTTAACATCATCTTTATCATCAACATCAACACTCGCTTTATCTGTATCTAGATAACTATTTTTACAACTCATATAAACTTGATATATCGATAGATCTCCGTTTTTGATCCTTGCGATATCTTCAGCTGAAGCACGTTCCAGCACCACCACAATCTGCTTAGCTTTACTTTCAGATAATGTAATAAATCGCTCTCTAAGATAATCTGCCTTTGATCCCTCACCGTAACTTTTGACATAATACTCTAACGCTTTTGGTATCAAAGATATCAGTTCACTATCTGTAATATTTCTCCTACTAAACTGGAGTTTATACATGTAATCTAAAACCTCTCCATCATCTTTGAACGATAAATATATCGCAGGTATATCATCAATCTCTACAATCTCAGTAGCCTTAAATCGTGTATGTCCATCAATCAATACACCTTTCTCTTTCCATATTATTAATGGCTGTGATCTATCGTATCCGTTCGCTCGCATATCTCTAATAATACTTTCAAGCACGCTATTATTTATTCCGAACAACGATGAGAATTTATCATTCAATTCTATACTTGCACGTTTGACAAAACCGATCGTGTAAGTTGTGTTACTCATCACAATCGTGCCTGTATTATTATTGATCTTATCTTTGTCAATTGTATTTAAAGTCAATTTCGCCATATTAAAACGCTCCCACTTCTACTTTATTTTCTACTATCTCACTTGTTAAATCTATCAACGCATCATAAATCTTTACTTTAGATTTTGTGATATTCGCACCTGTATCAAAGTAATGTTTTATAAGCGATGTATCAGGTATTCTGTTCTTCAAAATATTTGAGAAAGAACTGTTATAGATATCAAAAAACTGTGCAGTAATTGACGTCCCAGTTCTGAAAGTTTTACACTTGTTGATTAAGATATGCCATTTAAATTCTAACCCTAACTCGCACATCAAATTCTTGTAAAACAGCGATGATTTATAATCAAAATTAGAGAACTGCACTGGCGATATAATCTTATCAGCAGACAAGATACAGTTATGTACAATGTTGTCAAACGTTGGTGCTGTATCGATAATACAGTAATCATAAATCTTCTTAACTTTCATCAACTGTTTAGATAAAATATCTGTATCAACATTTCTACAGTTGATTAAATCTAGTGATGACGGTATTAGATCGATACCGATATCAGTTGTTACAATGTTCTCTTTTATGTCGCTAAAGTTATTTAATATATTGGCTAAACTCGCAGTTATATCTCTACTATCAGGCAGGTAGTAAAAGCTCATAGAGTTTTGTGGATCAGCATCGATACATAAAACTTTTAGCCCTGATTTATTTAATATATTTGCAAGCAGTATTGCGATACTACTTTTACCGACTCCACCTTTGATAGCCGAAAATGTAATTGTTATCATAATTAATAATCTCCCTTTTTGCTTATTTATTGAGCAGTTGTATCTAACTTATTATCAACGCTAACTTTTTTAGATTGATTGCCTGTTGATAAAGCAAATCTATTATTCAACTCTTGCTTTAACGTATCGTAATCGATCTTAAAACCTTTTAAAGCAACATCTCTTATATACTTACCGATTGTTGCATTCTCATCTTTCTCGATCTCTTTTGCTTTATTGATTAACGCTTCAGCTTCACTTCTTAACTCTGTTACAGTTTTCTTTTTAGCCATTATATATACCCCTTTTAATTTTTTATTACTTACCGAAAATATCACTGATATCTTTTTTCTCACTTGCGATATCAGCTTCTTCATCCTCTATAACTCTCGTTTCAATCTCATTGATAGTTGGATATTCAATCTCATCATCTTCATATTCGATACTCTCATCAATCTCTTCTTTGCTTCCTAACATCTCACGATAAGTTAATCCTTTACGCACCATAAACGGCTCATTAAAATCTTCATACCCTTTATAAGTGAGAAACGATTTAGCGATATTAAAATCAGAAAACTTGATATAGAAATTAAGTGTTTCAAGATCTATAATCTCTGATGGCAGGATTATTCTCTCTTTGTTTTTAGTTTGATTAATTGATTGTCCATCACGATTATCTTGTATACCCATCGATGTTGTAACGTAGCTTTCAATAGATATATATTCGCCGTAATTTTTAGATAAACTTTCAGCCGTTTCATTATCAGCAACTGAGAACACAACGTTATTTCCACAAGCATTAACAATAGTCTGTTTATGCTCTTTACCGTAGATTTTATCTATCTGTCCTAGATCTTGAATACCTATGAAAACTCCACCACCTTTTGATCGTGCAAGTGTCAACAATCTTGTTATAGTTTGCATTTTTTGGAGTGTACCGAACTCATCAAGAAGGAAGAATATACGTCGCTTGCTATCATCTTTTAATGATAATAATTTACGTCCCATAAGATCGATCATAAGAGTTAATATAGGTGCTAAAGTATCTTGAAGTGTAGAGTAGTTTGTAATATAAATATTACCGACTGCACCATCTTCTAACCACTCATTAATCACAAATCTTTTATCACTACTTGTATCATCTTTAGTATAATTAAATATCTTTGTGTACTGCGTTAGAACAGACATTATCGATCCAGTTTGTTTACTTTCAGGATCAGCAATAGTTGTAGCACCAGCTTCTGATCCTTCAGTTGATGAGAGTATATCAGCTATCACAGTTGATGGAGCAGTTACAATATTATATAACTCTTCATAACTCGTTTTACCCTCTCTCACACAGTAGTTTACGATACCAGTAAAAACATCTCGTGCTGCATTGTTCCAGAACGGATCCATACCTGCACCTTTAGCATCAGGAATTAACGCATAGCCGATTGCATCAACATCAATTGGCGATTCTATCTCACTAAAAAAGTTCCAGTAACAACTTCTCTCATCAAGTGGATTAAAGATTATATCAATCCCCTCTCTATAAAACTTTTGCAGATAATCGCCCTTGAAATCGTGGATAATACATCTGTCGCCTCGTTCGATTATTTTCTCTAAAACATGACTCATACATACAGTTTTACCAACTCCAGGTCTACCGATTATTAACGTATGTTTAACCTCTGATTCAGTAGGCATAAGCACCTCTCCAAATGGTAGAAACACATCTTTCTTTTTGCTCTTAATAGCACTGTTCAATTCTTTTGCTGTGATAAGTTTTGATCCTTTAATATGTTTACTTTTACCAAGCCATTCGCTCCTTTTATAGAAGAAAAAATTGAGAGGTATAAACAATATAAAAACAATAAACGTGTACATAATGATAGGAGTAAACTCCTTTAACCAATGTATAACTTTTAACTTATATGTATCTCTAAGTTGACTGTATGTGATCTCATAAAACTGATTATCAATTAATATTTTAGTTATATTCTCTTTATTGAAAACGAAGTAACTTTTGACGTAACTTATCATAATTGATAGTTCCGTTTTGCTGTGCATAATAATGAACAATGTGATACATATAACTAGTTGTAATACGATTAAAACTAAGATAATCTTACTCTGCATTTTTATTATCATTCTCATGTTGTTATAGAAAGTTTCAAAGCCGATAAACCCTCTATTTTTAATACTGTTGTTACTCATGAGAAGTATCCTCTTTACGCCATATAGCGATTATCTCATCCTCTAATTTTGGATTAAGTAGAATGATAGTTTGTAACAGTTTCTTAAAATACTCTTTACTCTTTTCTAGCGTTTCAAACGCATTAGAGTTTACCTGAAATATCACTTCTGTGAGTTTGTGATAATCATCAAGTTTATCAGCTTGTTCTTTAAGTAGACGATTATCATCAAAATGATTATTGACTGCTAAACGCATAAAATCAGAGATAGATACACCTTTTACTTTGCAGTAACTTTCTATCTTTGAGTATGTTATTAAATCTACTTTAAAGTTGATTTTGTTATCACTTTTATTCATCGTTTTTGTCTCCATTTTTTTGTAGTACAGCGTGATATTTTTATAAAAAATATGTAGCACACTGACTTATTAAATTAATTCGTTGTCTATCAAGTGGTTATCTTTTTCTGTACTCTTATCTGCTCACGCTCTTTGCCTTATTTCATTCGTTTTTCTTGCAAACTTGTTGCGTGGAGTGTCCAGTAAAAAAGAGGAAAAAGATTATAGCCTTAAATGATATAAAATTTTAAATCGATATGAACTTTTATGCATATGCTCAAGTGGACTATAATCGCAATTTGAAAAACCACAATAAACACAAAACAGGCAACCCTCTTGAAAGGTTAATTCTTCTCCACAATCAGGACATATAATATCTGTACTCATAAACCAGCACCTCCGTATATAGATTACTACTAGAGGTGTAACAAGTTGTTTGTTTATAAGGATAAATCACTTTTGGAGAGCTGTGTCTAAAGTAGCCTCTAAGGTAGCCTTTGCCTCTGCTTGTGCCTCTTTTTCAGTCTGTTGACGAATAACAGTATCGATAACTCCACTAAAATCTCTTGTTGAACTTTTCGCTTGTGCTCTTTTAGATGTATCCATCAGTTTCTTTTTGTCAGATGTTAGAATTTTGAATTCCTCCGTTGCTCTAGTTGCTGCAACGTATAACGCTTCTGTTGACAGATAGTCACTTTTGCTATGCAATAGAATTGCTTTTTTGCACGTTGCTCCTTGTGATTTATGGAGCGTTTGAGCGTACGCATGATCGATGTGTGCATAGTTATCTATATTGATAATTATCTCTCTATCGTTCTTTGTTTTTATATAGACTTTATCCTCTATAATATCTTCTATAACTCCTGATAAGCCGTTCTGCACTTTTAACATTTTATCATTTCTTGTGAACAGAACTTTATCGCCTTTCGTAAATTCTTTTTCACACTCTCTATATGCTATTACACTATCATGAAGTGGATTAATTTCACGTTCTGTATCTCCAACTTTAATTGTAAATTTATTACTCTTATGATCTAGACTTATAATCTCTCCATCATCTTTATCAATTAATATCTTATCTCCTAATTTATAAGTAGTAGATAGAAACGCATTGCCTGTTATACTCTCTTTTATTTTTAACATTTTAGAATTCTCTAAATCTTCTTTTGGTAGATATTTAACTCGTATTAAATCATTTAAAATGTTTTTATCTTTTCTACTTTGAGTTAATAATAAAGTATCATCATCTTTCATATACTCATTAACTGCATTTTCAATATTTCTATCATTACTCTTTATCTCAATGATGTTTTCAGACTCATCTAATAGTTTAAATAGATCTTCTAATATTTTCTTATCTTTCTCAGTTTGGAATAATTTAATCTGCTTAACTACCTCTTTTGTTATATCTGTTTGCTGTCTTAAAACCTCTTCCATTTCTATGGTTGAAACTACTCCTGCTGATTGTAACTCTTTAAACATTTTACCTGCACCGATCGCTTGTAACTGCTTTCCATCTCCTACTAATACAATTCGATTATCGCCTGCCTTTTCCATCAGACTTAACATATCTCTACTTGATACCATACTAGCTTCATCAACTAATATTATAGAGTTAGTTATCACTTTTTCAGATAGTAGAAACGATGCAATTGTTGATGTATCAATATTCGCAGCAGATGATAACTCTTCTGCTGCTTTACCTGTAAAACCTAATCCTACTATTTTAGTTTCAGGAGCTTCATCCTCTAAGATTTCACGCAGTTTATTCACTGCATAAGTTTTGCCAACTCCTGCATCTCCTTGTATAACATTTAACTTATCTTTTGATGTTAAAACATGACGGATAAATTTAATTTGTCCAACTGTTAAAGTCTTCCCTTCTTCTAATTCAGATGGTTTCTCACTTGCTATTAATGGATCTAATATGTCTATATCATCATTAGACAATTCAGGTAGTTTTTCACTTGCTATTAATGGCTTTGATATCTCTATATCATCATTAGGTAATTCAGATTGTTCATCACCTATTATGAATTCTTTTTGGGCAAATATATCATTGTAAATGAATTCAGATACCTTCTCTTCTGATAGTAATGACTCTAACGTATTTTTACTATCTTTTGCATACTCTATGATAGAGTTTTCAATACTTATCATCTCAAATGTAGAGTAACAACGAACATCTTCTTTATGTCCTAAAAGGATTACAGATTCATTTCTAATTGCAGTATCTACAATCATATTAAACGTATCTAAACTATCTTTGCCTTTGTTCTGATTGATAATGGTATTTAATAATTGAGCTCTAGAAAATGTGGCTTCACTCACTGTTAATTCTTTGATAGCATCTCTTATTATACTATTTATACCCTCGCTATATGTTTCATAATCAACTCTTGTATCATCATTTATATCAGCTTTTTCAGCTCCTTTGGTATCTTCTTTTATTGGATTAATCAACTCTTTTGAAAACTCTTTCTCCCACTTATCTTTTAGATCATCTTTAGTTAGATCATGAGTTTTATTATCTCTACTCTTAAGAGTCGCTCTATCTTTCAACTCTTCCTCTGATAGATCTTTATGAGTTTCTTTGAGAGTTGTTAATGTATCTTGAATTTCTACTGATCTTTTAGAGAATGTTTTAATCGCTTCTTCATCAACTCCTGCTATTTCAAACTTGTTATCGTAGTTATCAATTTTGTATCCTAAATTTTGGATATTTAATGCGAGTTCATTTTGATAGATATTATTGATTAATTTCTGATTGTTAAAAATCAACTCATTCGATATAGCTTTGAATTGCTTCTTGTTTATTTTAGTGATATTAAGGATTACAGAATGAGTATGCAGTTGAGGATCATTACTTCTACTTGTGGAATGAACGAATGTCCCAACAACCATGTTATCAGATTTCACTTTGAATACGTCTTTAGCGATAGGATCGAACTCTCTATATTGGATTAAATTTTTCTCAACATAATCTAGTGCTTTTATAACTGCTTGATTGTGAGCATCGATCACGGCTTCATCACCTAGATGTAGAGCGACGATTGATACTGATTTAGGAGCAGAGAACACGAGATCTATGCCTGCACGATGTTCTTTATTCACTCCTGCTTGTACGAGTATTTTATCGGACTTAGTATCATGCCCTGCTAGTAGTGCTTTAAAATCTTCGGCTTTAACAGCCCCTGTGAGACTTAGTTCTTGAGCGAGTGAGCCTTGCCATAGAGAGTTCTCACTTTCATCATTAGGAGAGGTTATCGGATCACTCTCATAGTAGTATGTACTTGCTTGCGACGCTGACACTAACCTTGCTAAAGCCATATATGTTTCTCCAAAATAAAAAATTGTAAAAAGTCAGAACTAACTTTTTCAAGCTGTATTAACTAATTATATTAATTACTACGAGAGGTGTAACATTTTGGTATTTATAGGATTTTATGAATATATATGATTGTTTAATTGAATGTGAAAAGACTTTGAAGGATTACTGAAATATAGTAATATAATAATATGTAGGTTTTAAAGTATGAGATTCTATCTCTTCAGATATTAATCTTACAACTACTGGAGGGAAAACATGTCAGATAAGACTATAGAGTTTAATAAGAAAGAATTTATAGAGTATATCAATAGTATTTATAAACCTAATGTCAGCCTTATAGAGATATATCATCCATCAAAAACCATTATTGTAACCGAACACATAAATATGTCTACATTGTATGGAGAAATGAGAGCATATCCAAATCAGCTAAAACAATTTACTACCCCCTCAGATAGTGAATTTCATATGCATTTTAAGAATATTATTTTTAAAGATTTTGTATCTTTTAATAATGGATTTTTTGATTTCAAGTTAACTTTTAACGTAATATTTGAACAAAAAGTAGATTGTGATAACGCTGAATTTCATAAAAATATTATATTTTATAACTCAAAATTTAAAGATGAAGCTAATTTTAGTAATAATAAGTTTCTTGGAGATATATCTTTTCAAGAGGCTGAGTTTAGCAAAAAAGTAGACTTCTCAACGTCAGAATTTAAAGGTTACTCTGCTTTCATCGATACAAAGTTCTATGGTTTGGCTAACTTCCGTATTGTAAAATTCGAATCAGACATTGTTTTCTCAAAAGCACATTTTACAGTAGTTGACTTTAGCGGTACTGAATTCACAAAAGAAATAGCTAAGTTCAATTTAGTTAAATTTCACGAAAAAGCTACCTTTACTAATACAATATTTCATAACATAGTAGATTTCTATAATACAGAATTCCATACAGAAGTAACATTTGAAGGTACTGAGTTTAAGAACAAAGTACATTTTAATGAAGCTACATTTATAAAAAACGCAAGTTTTCAATGGGTAAAGTTTCAAGAAATAGATTCCAGTAAAACGATATTTAAAGGTGATGTCACTTTTGATAATATCGAATTTGAAGACACCGTATCTTTTGAAGGAGCAGAGTTTCAACAAGAACTAAAATTTAATAGAGTAGAGTTTAAGCAAGAAGCAGATTTCCAAGAAGCAGTATTTAATAAAACTTCTTTTGATTTTGCTAAATTTAAAAAAGATGTTGATTTTAAAAGATCTAAATTCAATGGAGATATATCTTTTACATATACAACTTTTATGAACAATGGAGCGTTTGCAGATATTCCTTTATTAAAAACAATATCCTTTTATGGCATTCTACTAAATGACAAATCACATATCTATTTTTATGAAACCAATAAAGATTTAAAAGATAGCGACATAAAAGATTCTAAAATAACAATTACTAATACCGTTATTAACGGACGTATTGATTTCAATAGTGATAATATTAAAACGATAGACTTAAAGGGCTCTGATATTATTGGATTAGGAACTTTAAATCTTATGGGTTTTGATCCGAAGTGTGAAAACTATCAAACAGCAACGATACTCAAAAATGAAGCAATTAAAAGAAATAATATTATCAAAGCTCTCGAATATAAAGCTGAAGAAAAGAAACTCTATGCTAAAGCGTTAAAGCATCATGCTAAAGAAAAGATTAAATCTATTTTTAAAAAAACAAATCAACCTGATGATAAAAACATAGCTAATATCAAGGGAGTTCAATGGATATCTGAAATCCTATCTATTTTGTTAAGTAGAATATCAAATAATCATGGTCAGAATTGGATACGAGCAGTAATCTTTACTATCGGAATATGGATAATCTTTTTTGGGATATTTTATGCTATTGTTCCTGCTGGTGTATTGAATATCAATCAAAAAGAATTAACTGTATTTAATCTATTTGCTCCAGAATTTTTTAAATACCTTATACCTACAGATTATAAACTGCTAGTTAAATATGTGGACTATTCTGAGATGAGTAGCTGGTTGAAAGCTTTAGGTGCATCAGTGTATTTTGTAGGTAAAATCTTCATTGCTTATGGAGTATTTGAAACAATCGAAGCATTTAGAAAGTTTAATAAGATAAGTTAGTTTTTATACTCTAAGTTTTATATATTATTTCTAAAGGATAGATTAATCTCTATCCTTTTTATTTTGGAGAAAAATGAATCTTAATATCATCTTTTCGTTACTCCAATATAAAAAATTGTAAAAAGTCAGAACTAACTTTTTGATAGGCTAAACAACTAAATCTATTATTGTAAAAAATTGAATATCAAGAAAATATTGACATTAATTAGTTAATATTTGTATAATAGAGTGTAGAGTTGTCAGTAAAATATACTGACAAGATTTTGCCATTCGTTTTAATATACAAATGTTTAATTGTTGGTGGATTTAATGCAAAAACATATGCAACTTAATGCAATTGACCTTTTTTCTGGTGCTGGAGGACTCTCACATGGTTTAATTAAAGCTGGGATAAATGTTGTAGTGGCTCTTGACTCGAATAAAGATGCTTGCAGTACTTATAAAATAAATCATCCTAATGTAAAAATTATGAACGATGATATATCCTGTATCCCTGATAGCACTTTCATAGGCTTTAAAAAAAATAAAAAAATAAATATGGTGGTCGGCTGTCCACCTTGCCAAGGATTCTCTACATTAACATTTAATAAAGATGATCCTAGGAACATGTTAGTGAGAGAGTTTCTTCGTGTTATTTCTCTAATATCACCAGAAATAGTTATGTTAGAAAATGTACCTGGAATTCTTAAAAAAGGCAATATACTGTTTGGTGAAATCCTTTCGTTTTTAAGTGAAAATAATTATCATATAGACTATAAAGTAGTTCAAGTTGCTGATTATGGAATTTCGCAATCAAGACGTCGATTAGTCTTAATTGCATCAAAAAAAAATAAAATACAAATTCCTTCTCAAACGCATTCTCAAGATGGCATAAACGGATTAAAATGGGTACCTGTTAAAAAGACCATTAACGATACTATGCACATAGACACAACTACATTTAGATCTATGGAAGATAACCTAAACAGTATCTCATGGCATATTACAAGAGAACTTAGCTCTATAAATAAAAAGAGAATGAAATACATAAAAGCAGGTGAAAACAGATTTAATATACCTGAAGAGCTACGTCCAAAATGCCATAAAAACACAAGTAAAGGGTATGGTAATGTCTACACGAGAATGGATCCTGACTTACCATCTCCAACAATTACATCTGGTTGTACCACGATAAGCTGTGGTCGGTTTATTCATCCATACAAAGATAGAACTATATCAATAAGAGAGGCTGCAATGATACAGACATTCCCTATAAATTATAAGTTTGTAGCAAAAAATATGGAAAGTATTTGTAGGCTTGTTGGAAATGCATTTCCTTGCGACCTAGCATACATACTAGGTACACATATTATCAATACTATGCGAGGTCATTAATGGCTGACAACAAAGAATTATCAATACAAATAAGCGGATTAATTATAAATAGTCTAGGTTCTCATTTATACCAAAATAGACCTACTAATGTTATAGCAGAAATGATATCAAACTCATGGGATGCAGATGCAGATAATTTACATATAAATATTGAAAAAGATTATATCTCCATTTCAGATGATGGAAATGGAATGGATTACGAAACTTTGAGTACTGTCTATATGGTTATAGGCAATACCACTAGAGATAAAAATAATCTTAAAAAAAAGACTCCCAAAGGAAGGCATTATACATCAAGGAAAGGATTGGGCAAGCTTGCTGCATTTGGAATAGCGAAAACATATGATGTTATAACTTTCCAAACAAAAAATAATATAAAACAATATTATTGGTTTCAGATGGATTATGATGCTATTGTAAAACTTGAAGATATAGGTAGTTATAATCCGAAGATGATTGTAAATGGTGAGAGTTCTATTGATGAAAATATCCTAAAAGATAATGAGATAAAATCACAAATAAAAAACTTTATCGAACACACTAAAGATCATGGAACTCTAATTGTCTTAACTAATTTAAAACTTATGAAACCAATTAACACCGATAAGCTAGAAAAATCACTAAGCAAACGTTTCATTTTTCTATCCAGCAAGGAGATGAATCTTTATATAAATAATGATAAATATGATAACTCAAAGCATATTGATGTATTCCTATTTCGTATACCTGAAGACGATGGATATATATCGAAAATAGTAGGTGGTAATGAGGTTAAATATTGGATAGGCTTTACAGAAAGTGCAGGTTTGTCAACTGACTCTGGAGGTATAGGAATATACTCCCATGGTAAGATTTGCCAAGATAGACCTTTTTATTTTAATACAAAAGGAAATGAGATTTGGCAGAGATATATGTATGGAGTTATTGAGGCTGATTGGATAGATGAACAAACAGAGGAATTGATAGGTACAGACAGAATAAGCATCAACTGGCAAAACAAAGATACTAATCTTCTTTATGAGGAAGGTAAGAAAATATTAAGTGATGCTTTAGTCAAGTTTAAAGAATTTAAAGAAAAAAAAGGTAAAGAAGACTTAAAAAAAATATCAAAAGAAGTTTCGTGTAATGTATCTGATGCTGAAAAAGATGTTATTATCGAATTAATAACCCCTGTCACATGTGATATGTCTAGCAGTGAAAAGAAAAAAACATTTGAAATTACTTTAGACGCATGGACTAATGAACCAATAAAAAAACTTATTAAAGAAACATGGGGTAGTTTATCAAAAGATGATGTTGATATAAACAACTTTATAGAGATTTTAAATAAATATGCTGTCCCAGAATCGTTATCTATTGCAGTTTCATGTGCAGAAAGAATTAATGCTATAAATAAATTAACTGATTATAAAGACAAAAAAGAAGCAGACATGCATAAGATACTAAAGGAATTCCCATGGATAATATCTCCAGAATATGAAAACTATCAACATAGTACAGAGTTTTTTTCTAACAAATCCCTAACTAAAGCTAGTAAAAAAATTAATAACAATAAGAATTTAGTGCAAGATAACAAAAGACCAGACTTATTATTCATATCTAATAATAGTGAACAAATATTAATTGTAGAATTAAAATCACCTAAGACCGATTTGGTATTTGATAATTATATGCAACTACAGTCTTATATGAACCATATAAATCAATATCATGGAAATAAACAAGTTACTGGCATATTAATTGGCAGAAATGCAAGAGCAATAAAGAATTCAGATACTGCCATAATAATTAAAGAATGGGACGAACAATGTGATGAAGTAAAAAAACGCTATTTATATATAATATCATCAATATTAAACCAAACAGGTTTAGGAACAGAATCAAAAGACCGTAGGGTTGCTGCAATAAATGGTTTTTTAGATAAAAAGTCATTAGATTTTATAAAAAAACTATCTCCTACTGAAGAAGAAAAATAATTATAGTGATGATAGATATTATTTCACTGTTTAAAAAGGATAGATTAACCTCCATCCTTTTTATTTTGGAGAAAAATGAATCTTAATATCATCTTTTCGTTACTCCAATATAAAAAATTGTAAAAAGTCAGAACTAACTTTTTGATAATAACTAACACTAATGATCTATTCTTAGTGTAATAAAAAAATATTGAGTTACTTACATATATATAGTAAAATTATTGATTGTACTTATAACAACTTACTAATACTGGAGAACTAATGAGTGAGAAACCTGTAACACCTGATGAACATGAAAAGCTTAAACTTCTTGAAGAGATACCGATTACAAAAGAAGCAGATGTAAATTATTGTACGTTTTTCCCACATAACAAAATAGTAGATAGTCTTGAAGAAATGTTATCGAAAGACAATACTGTTAAAAATAAGACTATTTTGCTGACTGGTCGTTGGGGTACTGGTAAAACCTCTATACTCAATTTATTAAAAGAAAGCCAATCAGATAAGACATATATAGAGTATGATGCATGGATTACAACACCTGATATGATATTAAGAGAATTTTTGCATGATTTTTTTGATAAGACTAGCACATCTAAACTTATTATTGATAAGATTAATACTGTTGAGAAGAAAGAAAAAACCATTCTGCCTTTAACACTTTTAGCAGGAGCAACAGTCCTGTACTTTGGAAACAGTGAGTTTTTAGACGAACCAATTAAGCAATATACCTACTATATAATTTTAGTAGTCATCCTTATGTTTATAATTACTTTACTATTAGAAAAAACTAATTTCAAATGGATAAATAAGTTACTATCTAAACTATCATATAAATCTAAACATTCTACAGAGTATGCAGAATCTACAGATATAACTCCTCGTAAGATGAAGGACTTATTAAATGAATATAAAAAAGATGAAAATAAAAATAGTGAGATTGTTATCATTATAGATAACCTAGATCGTTTATCTGAAGATCAGCAGAAAAATTATATTGATGCTTTATATACATTTGATAATGCATTGAAATATGCTCATATTAAAGTTACTACTATTATTGCAATAGATAAAGCAGTATTTCTTAAACCTGAACCGATTAATATATCTTATTTTGATAAAATTAGCCCTTATGAAATATCTTTGCCTGAACTTGATGAAAGAACTGTAAATCTATATTTTAGAACTATTTTAAGTAATCCTGTCTTCTTTGCCACTTCTTTAGAAAATAATGATATATATCTAGATCTAGATCTTTTGATCGAAACCTATGAATATTTTAAAAATGCAAGTTATCCTAAATTAATAACTGAAAAACATCCATTATTAGAAGATTATGAACGTTTAAGTACCCCACGTTTTGTAAAAAAGGTATATAACCAAACAGTAATATTATACAATAACTGGATAGACACGCCAATCAATGGTTGGGAGTGTTTTAAAACATGTTTTCTAGTAGCCTGCTCTAGAGTTTTTAATCAAGAGCAACAGCTCTCATCTTTAATAGCGTTTTTATTGAACGACAAAGACTACTTGACTAAACATATAAATGGTATCCCGTGGGGTTGGGGGAAGCAAATTAATGAAGACATGAAAATAACAGTAAAGCTATTTACTAAACATAATGCCTTACTTACCCAAACAATTCTTTCAGGCAAAACAATACCTACAAAAGCGGAGCTACTAAATTTATGTGCAAATCCATTATTTGCTGGATACTTAGAAGACTATATTAATACTTTTGGTCTTAATTCAACTGAGTTACAAGACAATATAAGGGATACTTTACTTAGTTATGAATATCCAAAGAATGCCCGTCTTGGTTTAGATTATATCACTTCACTACGACTGATCTGTAAAAAGAATGGAAATAATTTTGACATTTTTACTGATACCTTTTCTAGCTCTTTATTAACAAGAGTGTTCGATAATGACAACCACAATAATACAAAATATTTTAGCAATGATACTATTAGTACTTTAATGTTATTATATATTAGGAGTTCAAATAAAGAAAAGTATCAAGATACACTATATAATCTTTTAAAAACTTTTGTTAAAAAACAACTTTATACTAGCAATAAGTCTGAATATGACAACAGAGGATATGCTTTATTTATTATTTTAAAATATTTTAATAATCAAGTTGAGTATTTTAATGATTATAAAAAACTACATAATCTAGTTAAACAACATCTAGTATGCTTAATTAAAGATAATTATTGCATTCCTAATAAAGATGGCTTTTCTTCTGGTGGTGGTCCGAGTTACACTCACTTCATAACACTATCTGCTGATTTAAGATCTCAAATATGGAAACTTATACCTATTGATAGTATTCGTGATTGTATTAATGGTATTGAGAATAAAGATAATAACGAAGATTCATGTAAATTATTACTAGATTTATATATTGCTCATCCAGATATACACAAGTCTGAGGAATTGCAAAATCTTTTCAAGAACTGCTATAAGAATGATTCTATAAATTATTTTATAAAAGTATTACTATTAATGGAAAAAGAAGAAAAAAGCAAAATATTTATTGATACAAATAACACGCTATTGACTATACAGCCAGATAGCGATGAAAATTATATTTTTTATCTTATTAATACAAAAACACCTAAGTTTACTGAAAAGCTTTATAAAGACTTGTTAGAGAAAATTGCAGATGTTCTAATAATGAAGCAACGCTATGATTTCTCTGGTGCTTGGTTGACTACTCCAATTTATAAGTATTTATATAAGAATTATAGATATGAGTTAGGGTTAATATTACAAGATATTAGAACAAATTATAGAGACACATGTTATCCTTCAATTTCAGGAGACTCTAATGAGGCATATGAATTAGCTGCATTTATTAGAGGAATTATACACCAAGAATAAAATCATATTTTAACATAACCTCAATAAAGGATAGATTAACACCTCTATCCTTTTTATTTTGGATTAAACATATTTGTTACACCTCTTGTAGTAAT
>CAMRDM010000040.1 GCA_947041225.1 uncultured Deferribacteraceae bacterium
TGCAATTACTGTTCGTGCGACTAGCGTGTGTGACTGGCGATCGTGAGATTAGTTTATTCGACTTGCATATGTACAATTAGTTTATACAATTACTGTTCGTGCGACTGGCGTGTACGACTAGCGATCGTGAGATTAGTTTATTCGACTTGCATATGTGCAATTAGCTTTTGCAATTACTGTTCGTGCGACTGGCGTGTACAACTAGCATTGGTACAACTGGCGTATACGATTGGTGTGCGACTGGTAATCATGAGATTAGTTTATGCAACTGGCATTTGCAACTAATGTCTAATCATCTATCTTGCTCAACTCAATCTGTACATTCATCATAAAACTATTTCAATTAATAACTCTACAACACACAAATCTAGAAATATCTCAGCTTCATCATCTTTCAACAAACCATTCAACCCTACCCTACTAAATATCAATTATCACTGCCGTTTCATCACAGTTCGGATATTTTGGACATTTTAGACAATCTGTCCATATCTTTCTCGGTAAACTCTCTATATCTGTTACATGAAAACCGTTGTTTGTAAAAAAATCAACTCTATATGTCAACGCAAAAATAGATTTAAACTCGTAACCCTTAGCTTTCTCTAATTTATACTCTAATAACTTTCTACCAATACCTCTACCCTCATAACCTTTCTTCACTGCAAATGAACGCACCTCTGCAATATCTTCCCACATAGGATGTAACGCAATCACACCTATTATCTCATTATCATCACTCAAATACACTGAAAATTCATACAACTTCTCATAAATCTCACTTAGACTAACAGGTAACATAACGCCACCTGATGCATAACTATTAACTAACTCATGAATTGCTCCCGCATCCGATACTATACAATCTTTTATCATATCTCTTCCTACATAAAATTACACTACAATACAGTATCGTATATCGTAATAATATTTTCAAGTAATATCTTAAACTATATATACTAGACATAATCAATGTAATATTGTAATATTGTTCAAAATATATTTTAAATTGGTGGTTATATGATTGATGAAAAGGTTATTGTCGATTCCTATGAAGTAAATTCAATCTTAGAAAGAATGTCTTTACAGATTGTAGAAACATCGCACGAGCTAAACAATTTAGCGATTGTTGGAATTAAAAGAAGAGGCGTTAATATCGCTAATAGACTTAAAAATCATATGAATAATTTCGGAAAAACAGGGTTTCTATACGGTGAACTTGATATTACTCTATACAGAGACGATCTTACTGAAATTAACTCTATTCCTGATGTGAAATCATCAACTATAGACTTTGATGTAAATGATAAAATTATCGTACTCGTTGATGATGTTCTATACACTGGTAGAACTATACGATCTGCTATAGAAGCAATATTAGATTTTGGAAGACCTAAAAAAATATTACTCGCCGTACTTATTGATAGAGGACATAGAGAACTACCTATAGAGGCAAACTTCATAGGTAAATATATTCAAACTAGCTCTAATGAAGTTATTCATGTAAAAGTAAAAGAAATTGATGATGTTGATGATTGTGTCGCAATAGCTAAATTAGATAGTAAATAATAACTAATAAATATAAAGGATCGCTTAATGTATAAACATAAAGATTTTATATCTACTAAAGATCTAACACTTGATGAGATTGATTTTATCCTAACCTCTTCTGAAGCCTTTCTTGAAATAGGTAAAAGAGAGATTAAAAAAGTGCCAACCCTAAAAGGTAGAACAGTCGTTAATCTATTCTTTGAAAACTCAACCAGAACTAGAACCTCGTTTGAGATAGCTGGGAAAAGATTAGGGGCTGATGTGATAAATATGTCGGGTTCAACATCATCTACTGTTAAAGGCGAAACCTTACTTGATACTGTTCGTAATATTGAGGCTATGAGTGCTGATATTATAACCGTTAGAGACTCTCACTCTGGATCGGTTAAATTCCTTGCTGATAACGTTGAGACATCTATCATTAACGCTGGAGACGGACAAAATGAACATCCAACTCAAGCTATGCTCGATCTACTTACCATAAAACAACATAAAAAAAACTTGAACGGATTAAATGTCTCTATCATAGGCGATATAGAACACTCTAGAGTTGCTAGAAGTAATATACATCTTATGAAAAAATTCGGTATGAATATAAAAGTTTTCGGACCTCCAACTGTTATTCCTAAAAACATCGAAGTGCTAGGAGTAACCGTTGCTCATAACGCTATAGATGCCGTGAAAGATGCTGATGTTATTATAGTGCTTAGAATTCAACGTGAGAGAATGGGTAAACTACTTATTCCATCTAATAGAGAGTACTGTCAGATATTTTCTATCACTCCAGAAATTATGAAAAATGCAAAAAGCGATGTTATGATACTTCACCCTGGACCAATCAATAGAGGGATTGAAATATCTTCTGTTGTTGCAGACTCAAATAGATCGTTTATATTAGATCAAGTAGAGGCTGGTGTTGCTGTTAGAATGGCGATACTCTCTATATTAGCTTTTAATAGATCAGGTGAATTATAAAATGAAAAATATACTTTTAACTAATTGTAAAATTGTAAATCATAACAGTACTACAGAGGGCGATATATTAATCACAGGTGGGATAATTAAAGATATCCTACCTCTTAACACTCTATCATCAAACATAGAGGATTTAGAGATTATAGATTGTAACAACTTACTAGTACTACCAGGACTTATCGATATGCACGTTCACATGCGTGAGCCTGGACATGAGTATAAAGAAGACCTATTATCTGCTGCTGAGGCAGCTGTTGCTGGTGGTGTTACATCAGCGTTATGTATGGCTAACACATCTCCTTGTATCGACAACTCATTTATCGCATCATATATACACGATAAAAGTTTAGCTGATGGATTAATTGATATCTTTCCGTACGGTACTGTTACTAAAGGTATGAAAGGCGAAGAGCTTACTGAAATGGGTGATATACTTAACGCTGGTTCAGTTGGATTTTCTGAAGATGGTTATACTATTATGAACGCTGAAGTTATGAGACGTGCACTAGAGTATGTTAGATATTTTAACTCGTTCGTAGCTGTACACGCTATTGATGTAAATCTTCAAGGAACTGGTTCTATGAACGAAGGGGAAACATCTACTATAAACGGACTTAAAGGTATACCATCTGAATCTGAATCTGTAATCGTCGCAAGAGATATTCAACTTGCTAGATTAACAGGCTCAAGAGTGCATATCTGTCATATTTCTGCTAAAGAGTCGGTTGATCTTGTACGTTTTGGTAAAGAACAAGGGATTATGGTTACAGCAGAAGTTACTCCTCATCACTTTTCGCTAACCGATGAAATGTGTATGGATTATAATACTAACTATAAAATGTCGCCTCCACTTAGAGAACAGAAAGATATCGACTCTATAATAGAAGCGTTAAATGATGGTACTATAGATTGTATTGCAACAGATCACGCTCCTCATCAAGCTGATGAAAAATTTGTAGAATTCGCATCTGCTCCAGTTGGTATTATAGGATTACAAACGATGATACCATTAACTATAAAACTTATAGATGAAGGAAAATTCACATGGGAAGGTTTTGCACGAACTGCATCATATAACCCTGCTAATATAATCGGTAAAGCAGATAGAGGGGAGATCGCAAGAGGTAAGAAAGCTGATATTACAATCATCGATCCTAACGATAAATATATATTCAATGAACAAGTAAATAAATCTAAATCGTTCAACTCACCATACTGGAATAAAGAACTTAAAGGAAGAGCTGTTAAAACTATTAAAAACGGTAAAGTAGTTTTTGAAGTTTAATTTATTCTAATTTTTTATTTACGATTTACTAATTTGAAAAAACAAAGGATGAAAAATGGTTGAATCAAGATGTGGACTTAAATGTAGTGGATGTGAATATAAAGAAGAGACAAACTGCCCTACTTGTCTTGAAATATCTAAACCTTTCTGGGGAGAAAAATGTCCTATAAAAAATTGTTGTGAAGGTAAAGTTTATAATCATTGTGGAGAGTGTAATAAATTTCCTTGTGAGATATTAACAATGTTTTCATATAATAAAGAACAAGGCGATAACGGAAAAAGAATTGAACAGTGTAAAGTTTGGACTACTAATAAATAATAGTTTTCATCATTAATTGTATGTAACATTTTTTTCGTAACAACGATAATTATTACAACTTAAAATTGTGAGGCATAATCACATTAACTGTTTCCGTGTGATTACAATCAATAGCTATTAAAACATAATTATAAATAGTAAACACTTACAATTATTAACCACAACAATAATTATTAGTAGTTAGCAATATCCACTCTATGCTTGATTGCAAATGATTTTAATTCATCTAGTTTATACGGTGAGCCTTCAACGATTGATCTTTCAATTAACTCTATTAGTTCATCATCAACAATCTACTCATCTGCAACCATACGATTATATAATTTATCTGAGTCGCTCTCACCTAAGCCACGCTCATCTTCTTTGATCCACACAATTATCTCAAAACAACTGATCACCATTTGATGACAGTAAATAATATTTTGTACGTTACGCTCTACAATATAATCGCATAGATAACAAACGTCTGCAACAATCGGTAGTGCCATGTTAGCATAATAATTTGAGCAATCATCGCTATCAATTACACGTAACATAATATTGTCAGTATTTTCTTCTGCGTACTTTATAAGTATTTTTTCATCTAATAAAACATACTCATATATTCTATCAACTTCATCTCTTAACATCTGATAACCGTCTTTATAAATATCAAAAATATATTTTCTTCATCTTTAATTTCTTCTTCAAATAATTTATATAGATGTAAAATTCTTTCAACATGAACAAGTCCGTAAAAAACCGATTGTGTAAAATTTAATTTATCTACCCACTCTTCATTATCAAACCTCATCATACTTTATCAATACAACGCTTTTAACTGCAACCCCATGTGTATAAAACTTTTGAGAAATCACAATTTTTCAGATCCTCTTCTTTGATGAAAAAATGACACAATCCCGAGTCGCCCCATCTAATAGGTTTCTCTAAATCATCATCACTATCCATCTGAAACAATAAAACATAATCATGAAACTTAATCTTGCCGTCACGATCATCATGATACATATATGGATAACTAAACAGTTTATGTCCGAACCCTTTTATATCATTAAACGGAGTATCATCGTAATCCTCAATAATATCCCAGTACTCTTCAATTAAATCATCTGGATATAATTCGTTCCACGCTGTAGAAAATTTGTCGTTAAATGAAAAATCATTTGTTGATACAATCTCTCTATCTGTTTTAAAACTCAATTTATAAGTTGAGGTTACAGGGAAATATTCATCAACTGGAAGTGGTGTATAATGTGCCTTTAATTCATCTTCTGAAAAATGAGTTTCAATACTCGGATAGTAAACTGCTCTTGTATGTTTCTATCCTATAAAATCATCACAATCTATACCGAAACCATCATCGTTCGCTATCCAAAATTGTAATATACCTGTTGCTATCGGAAAAGAATTCGTTGGCAACTCTGATAAATTAAATTGAGCAACTAAATATAAATTTCCACCTCTAATATCTTGAGGTATAGTTGCTGTGATAGGTAGATATGGAAGTCCACCAAACTTACTTTCTGTTAAAGTTGTAGCACCATCTGTTGCCTCAATTCTTATAACATCTTTCTCAGTCGATTTTAATTCCTCTAAAACTATTTTTGTTTTTTCTTCATTTGATAAACTCATAGGACTCCACATGTTAAAGCATCAAGACATTAAACTTTTAACCACCACCCCATGTATATACAACTTTTGAAAAATCATGGTTTTTTAAATCTTCTTCACTAATTAAAAAATGACATCGTCCTAAATCACCCCACATAATATGACTTGTAAAAGTATGATCGCTATCCATCTGAAATAGTAAATTATAATCTTTCCAATCATCATTATCATCACGAATATCTTCGTAAACACTCTCGTAATATCCGTAACCTAACAACTTATGTCCAACTCCTTCTATATCATCAAATAGATCATCATCGCCTTGCTCAATATCATAATATGCTTCAATATCATCTTGATACAACTCATTCCAGATATCAACAAACTTATCGTTAAAAGCTATATCAGATGCAGTTACAATTTCGCTTTCTTTAATAAATTTTAGTTTGAATGTTGATGTGATAGGGAAATTATCTCCCTCTATACGTGGAGTATATATTGCTTCTAACTCTTCCTCTGAAAAATGTGTTTCAATTGATGGATAGTAAACAACTCTGCTATGTTTCTGTGAGTCGCAATCACCTGTTACATCGATACCGTAATCTTCATCACCTGCTATCCAAAATTGTAATATACCTGTTGCTATCGGAAAAGAATTCGCTGGCAACTCTGATAAATTAAATTGAGCGATCATATATAAATTTCCACTTCTTCCAAACCCTTCATCTTGTGGAACGGTTGCTGTGATAGGTAAATATGGCAAGCCACCAAACTTACTATCTGTTAAAGTTGTTGCACTATCTAATATCTCAATCCGTACGACATCTTTCTCTGTTGATTTTAATTTCTCTAAGACTTTATCAACTCTTTCTACCTTTTCTGATCTTGATAACTTCATGAAAACCTCCCCTTAAAAAATTTCTTAAAAATAATTACAAATTAAGATAGAATTCTATTATGTTTAGCTATTTTTATAATTTTTATCTTAGCTAATATTTTCTGAAACTCCTCTGACATATAATCCTCTGCACCATGCTTTTTTATATACTCTCTAAAAATAAGTGAAACATTATCAAGGTAGTCTTTAGGGATACTATCCATAGATCTTGATATAATCTCACTAAAATAATCTAGGGACTCATTGTGAGGTTTAATTTCTGGAATAGATAAAATATAATTCCACCTCTTAACCCATAAATCAAACTGTGGAAATTTATAGATATTCTTAACAATCGCAATCGCAATTTTATCACTCTTACTCGTCTTAAAACGACTCAGATATTTATATACAAAATCAGCTGTATAATCATATTTTGTAGCTATAAATCCGATAGCTGATACTAAGTTTCTAACCACTATCTCATGATCTTTATATTTATCACAGATATCCATAAGGTGTACAATATACTTCTTATTTGCAAACGCTTCTTTTCTGTACTCTGTGTTTTCTTCTGCTGCCTCTCTATTAATCAAAATAGAGATTTTTAAAACTTCTCCCTCTGTCAATGAAACATTCTCATCAAACAAAGTATTTATCGTTTCAAGTTTAGTCAAAAACTTTTTACTCTCTATCTCTACTGTATCTAACTCCATCTAACTCCCCTCTTTAAAACAATTAAATCAACCAACTATAAATCTCTATCAAGAATATATAATTTGTGTTGTGCAATATATTTTTCAAAATTTTCATACTGATCTGAATGCTCTAAATAATCACCGTAAGCATCGTACGCTACCGTACATAACTCAAGAAAATCTGCATCATTTTTATCTAACTTTTTTGATAACTCTTTTAAGATATTTAACTTGGTTTTGAATTTTGCTAATACTTCAAGATCGTTACAGATAACATACGTCGGAAGCTCGTGAATTGAGAAACCTATACTGTACGCTATCAACGAATATTTACACTCAAGCGTTGCTCTATCATCTCTATATACCTCTAAGACTTTATTTGCAAGTTCAAGAGGCTCATACTTATATTTTGATACGGCACAGATAATAGATAAAAGACTGTTTTGAGAGTCCACCGTGCAACTATTAAAACCTGTACTATGCTTTTTATCCATATTATCAACATCTATACTTTCTGAAAATATGTACAGTAACGATTTTAAATCGCCTGTCTCAATATCTCTAAGCACAGATGGAGCTACAACTTTCTCCATAAATATGTAATCTGATTTAAGCTGAAACCCTTCTAATGAATTATTAAACTCAATAATTTCATCGATACTAGGTATTATATCGTACTCTTTATTTTTCCAATTACTTAATACGACATGTCTCTGCTTTTTATCCTCTTTTTTAAAAAGTTTATCAAGCGGATATTTAATATAAATATCTCTAAAATCATTTAATATCTCTATCATAAAATATCCCCTTAGTTTAAAAAATAACAAACCACTGATTATTTATATTTAGCATTAATCTTCTTATGCACCATTTAAACCTGTTCAACTGCACTGCCTAAATAATTTTTAGGATCGGTTAAGCAACTATCTCTTCATCATATCATACGCCTTACACTCTCCTTTTATAACTCTACCATGTAGCATCTTCATCTATCTTATTCCAAGAATAAATCATCTTACTACAACCTAATTCTATCTGACAATCGTAATGTTTTTGTTTATTTACAACATTAACACAACCTTTGAAAATCGCTTCACGTTGTCTACTGCTTGTATAATATTCATAAAGAAATTCAAATGTCCATTTACCACTATTAACATTTGAAATAAGTTTCTCTAATGAAACCTCTACTCTACTTGTATGATAAAATTTTTTAAATAAATTATACATTTTGAAAATATAAATATCATCTATATCAAAATCAGTAAAACGAAGTTCCGATTTTTCTGTGCGTACCGTCTTTTTGTACGAGTTCTGTTTGTTATCTTGACCTATCCAAAAACCACCGTCGTTAAATTCCATCACTAGATCATCATTATCTAGTGATATTTTTGTAACTACACCATCATGAAGTATAATGTCTGGATAACTATTTTCTGAACTAAATTTCCACATTTTTTTCTCACACTTAATTTTTTTTTACCGAACTAAAATATTTATTTCTTGATTTGTATTAATTTTTTCAATAACCCATTTACATTATTTATCACTTTCTCACCGTTTGGAGTTTTAATATCTGTTGGTAGTAATCTTGTTTGTGCCCATACTTTTCCTTTATCATCTTTATAAATAGCTATCTTTAATGGTAGCTCGTAACTCCACGCTATATTAGAGTTCATTAACTTTGTGCCAACCTTAGGATTACCAAAAATAATTACTACAGATGAATTCATTTTTAATCCAACTTCTTTCGCAGCTTCTCTATGATTAATCACAGCAAATATAGTCAACCCTTTAGATTTAATATCTTTCTCTAAAATCTTCACAGCTTTATTAACAGAGACAGATAACTCATTCTTTAAAACTTCTTGTGCAAATAATTGCGTAGCAAATAATTGCGTTGCAAATAACTGTGTATCAAATACACCTAACGCTAATAGTAATAGAACTTTTTTCATAATAATTTTCCTTTTATTTCATTAATATAATCATTATAACATAAAGGGTTTTGTTACTCAATTTTTTCTTTTATATAAAGTGCTTTGTCGTAAATAAATTTACATTACTTATTATCACATAAAACAATGGCACTATCTTAATTAAAAAATAGTGCCACTTATATTATTAAATATAATTAAACTCTAAACTGTAAATTAGCTATAAAACTATTCAGCTTCTAAAACCTTTACAGCACCTGCTTCCTCAATAACATTGCCGTCGCTATCAACAGCTTGAGCTTCTAGAACCTCAACACTATTACCTTCTGCATCAACAGCCTTTGTATCCATAACTTCAACACTATTGCTTTTATTATCTTCTACTTTTATATCTATAACTTTAACACTATTGCCATCTGTATCTGTCTTTTTTAGCTCTATAACTTCTACGCTATTACCTTGATCATCAACAGCTTTAACATCTGTTCCTTCAACTTTATTACCCTCTGCATCTTCAGCTTCAACATCTATAACTTGAACATCTACCGTTCCGTTATCTGCTTCAACTGCGATTGCATCTAACACTTCTTGCTCTGTATCATCTAAAATCATAAGGCTTGATAGTAGTAATGCCATATCTTCTTTAGTTATATTACATGGAACAATATCTCTTGCTCTATATAAAAGTAATCCATTATCATCTATCACTGTTGCTTCATTTGATGTGTTATAACATTTACCAACTTGAAGTACATTGTTATCGTAAATAAACTCTGCAAAAATATTACCATCTTCATAATAATATTTCTCTGCACCTGATTTGTTATCATTTACATATATAGCCTCATACTGCATAGAACCATTATCTTTATCTTCATAAGCTTTAACTGAACCGTTTAACTTATCTGCTGAGTACATACTCTCCCATGATATTCTTCCACTTGGATAATAATTTTTACTCATACCACTTAACTTATTACTAAGAAAATTACTCTCATTAATAAGGATACCTTTATCACTAAAAGTTTTCTTAACTCCATTAATTTTTCCGTTTACAAAATTAGACTCGATCCACACAGCTCCGTTATCATAATACTCGCGTAGAGAACCATTTAAATAACCGTTCGTATAAGCGGCTTCAACTAATTTCTTTTCCACTAAAACTTCTGTGCCACTACTGTTGTCAGTTACCATGTATGAATCAATAAGCGTACCAGTGATACCTTTGCCTTCTGCATCTACACATAAACCGTAAACAGTATCACACTTTACATCACTTGACTCGTAAGTTACTGCTTCAACTTTAAGAACCGCAACTTGTGACTCGTTTGCAACTTCTTGTGCGTGACCGATTGCAGTAGTTAAAAAAACCGACATAAAAATAATAAAAAAACTGTTTTTCATAAATAAATCTCCTAAGTGTTATAATTAATCTATACTAAAAACTATACTATACAAAACTTTTAATCTAATACCAATAACTAAACCTCTAATCTAATAACTATACTATGATAAAATTAACTAATACTCAATTATCTATATTTCTAGAACTTTATCAACCTATAATTTATCGAGTCTATTAATGCTTGGTAACTTGCATCAATAATATTCTCTGCAACACCAACCGTTGCCCAACTCTCCCCTGTTTCATTATCCGTTGATAAAATTAATACTCTAATCGTTGCCTCTGTGCCGTTATGAGAGGAAAGTATTCGTACCTTATAATCAGATAATACTATATTGTCAATCTTTGGATAAAATTTAGATAACGCCTTACGTATTGCTATATCTAAAGCATTAACTGGCCCGTTACCTGTTGCTGCTGTATGTTCTAATACACCATTTACCTCAAGGATAACTGTCGCCTCCGATACATTTGATGATTGATCAATCTCATTAATCTCATCTATTACTCTATACTTCTTAATATCAAAAAATGTAGGTAACTTATTTAAACTTTTTAATATCAATAATTCAAACGATGCCTCTGCTCCTTCAAACTGAAAGCCTCTATTCTCTAACTCTTTCAACCTGTAAAGTAGATCCACTATCGCTTCATCTTTACTATCAATATTAATACCAAAATCTTTCGCCTTATAGATAAGGTTACTCTTACCTGATAAATCTGATAATAAAACTCTCTGTTTATTACCAACAAGCTCTGGGTCAATATGCTCATACATAGATGAGTCTTTCAATATTGCAGAAACATGAACTCCACCTTTATGCGCAAACGCCGATTTACCAACGTACGGTTGATGAATATCATGTTTAACATTTGCAAGCTCATTTACAAATCTTGATAGTACTCGGATATCCTTTAAATTCTCCTCAGGAATACAATCGTAACCGTATTTAAGCTGTAAATTAGGGATTATAGATATAAGATTAGCGTTACCACATCTCTCTCCAAAACCATTAATCGTACCTTGAACATGTCGTGCTCCGTTTACTACTGCTAATATAGAGTTCGCAACACCAACATCTGAATCGTTGTGAGCATGTATACCAAATGGAAAATCTCCTAACTTCTCTTTCACAGCTTTAACAATATCTATTATCTCACTAGGTAAACACCCACCGTTCGTTTCACATAATATAACCGTATCTGCTCCTGCATCTCTTGCCGTTAATAACGTCTGTATAGCATAATCTGGTCGTGATTTATATCCATCAAAAAAATGTTCAGCATCGTAGAATACTTTATCTACTCTTGATTTTAAATATCTTATCGTATCATCAATTAACTCTAAATTCTCTTCAAGCTTTATACCTAACGCAGTTTTAACATGAAAGTCCCACGTCTTGCCGAATATCGTAAGATTAGGAACATCAACCTTTAATAACGCCTCTAAGGTTTCATCATTCTCTGCTTTCCTGCTAACTCTTCTTGTTGATCCAAAAGCTGTTACTCTTGATGCGTCAATCTTCTTCCACTTGATCTCATTGAAAAAGTCTATATCTCGTGGATTAGAACCCGGCCATCCACCCTCAATATAATCAATACCGAAATCAATCAACCTTTCTGCTATACGGACTTTATCCGATACTGTAAAATTGATCTCCTCACATTGAGTACCATCTCGTAACGTCGTATCATATATAACTATTTTTTCACTCATCTCTGCCCACTAATTTATTCTAACACTCTATTAAAACACACTATCATACACCTTATAACAATATCTACTATGATATAAAAGTATCGTGTAACGCTTTTACAGCTAACTCTGTCTTATTCTCTTCTATTACACATGAAATCTTGATCTCACTTGTTGATATCATATCTATATTTATATCGTTCTTATATAACGTGTTAAACATCTTTGCTGCAACTCCAGAGTGGCTTTTCATACCTACTCCTACAATTGACACCTTTGCGATATTTTCATTCGATGTTATACTTATTGCTCCAACTTTATCTGCTAACTCTTTACACACCGCTAATGATTTTACTAGATCCGTTTTTGGTAAAGTAAATGAAATATTAGCAACACCGTCTCTTGCAGTATTTTGTATAATAATATCTATATTGATATTAGCCTCAGCTAAACCAGTAAATATATCTGATGCTCTACCCGGCTTATCTGGTACACCTGATATAGTTATTTTTGATTGATTTTTATCTGATGTTACCCCTGTAATCATAACCTTTTCCACTGAACTATCCTCCTTTGATGTAACTAACGTGCCCGGTAACTCCTCTAATGATGATAACACAACTATATCTACATTGAAATTCATTCCAAGCTCTACAGATCTTGATTGTAATACTTTTGCTCCAAGTGAGGCTAACTCTAACATCTCTTCATGTGATATAACATCTATCTTCTTAGCACTCTTAACAATACGAGGATCTGCTGTGTATACGCCATCTACATCTGTATATATCTCACAACAATCTGCTTTTAATGCAGCCGCTACTGCAACTGCTGTTGTATCTGATCCACCTCTACCTAACGTAGTCGTATCTAAACTCTTTGGATCATAACCTTGAAAACCTGCAACAACACATACGAAACCTTCATCTAAAGCTTTAACCAACCTCTCTGCATTAACATCTAATATTCTTGCTTTTGAATAAGAGTTATCTGTCTGCATGCCGATCTGTATACCTGTAAATGATTTAGCCTTATGTCCTATTGATATAAGTGCTTGTGCTAATAAAGGAACTGATGCACTCTCTCCTGTTGATACTAACTGATCGTACTCTCTATGTGAGTAATCTTCATCTATCTCATTTAATAACTTAATTAATCTATCTGTCTCTCCTGACATTGCAGAGACAACAACTATAACCTTATTACCTGCATCAACCTTCTTTGCAACAAGCGTTGCAACATTCTTTATCCTATCAATAGAACCTACAGATGTTCCACCGAATTTCATTACTATTAAAGACAAAACATCCTCCTAATACCTATAAATATCTATATACTGCTATTAATTAATTTAAACACATTTTTTACTATGAAATAATCTATACAACAACTATCCCTTAATTATCCCTTTATAAAAAACTCTGCTACTTTATATCCATCTTCAAACTCAAACGATGGTTTTATACTCTCATCGTAAGACACATTATCATCAGCCTCTATATCTGATCCCCAAATGATCGCTGGAACTTTATCATTCACATGTGTTTTTAACTCTACTGGAGTTGGATGATCTGGAGTTACCATAACTCTATAATCCTTAAACTGCTTCATACCATCAATTATTATCGGTAACATAATCTCATCTATTAACTCTATAGATTTAATCTTCATATCTATATCACCTAAATGTCCAGCCTCATCTGGTGCTTCTAGATGAATAAATACGTAATCTTTATCTTTTAAAGAGTTCATTCCGTACTCTGCTTTACCTTTAAAATTTGTATCAACTAACCCTGTGATATCTGGAACTGATATAATATCTAAACCTGCAGAAATACCTATCCCTCTTAAAAGATCAACTGCCGATATAACCGATCCTGTTAAATTGAACATATCTTTATACGTCGGTAGATTAGGACGTGATCCCTCTCCCCATAACCATATACTACTCGCTTTTCCTACTTTACCACTACCCTCAAAAATAGGTTTAGATCGCTCTATTATATCTAATAGAAAATTAGCGTCCTTACCTTTAGGGAAATGATCTAAAACATTCTGATCTGTTATATCGTGCGGTGGAGTTGTTACAATATCTAACGATCTATCTTTAACTACCATTAAATTTCTGTAACTTACACCTTGATAAAACATAATATCATCATCATCTTTGAAAATCTTATTTAACTCATCAATAATATATTTGCCGTGCTCATTCGATATATGATGAGCCGAGAAAGAATCCATAACATCATCTTTAATCGTTACAAAATTGCATCTCATCGCTATATCGTTTACGCCTAGATCAACACCTATCGATAACGCTTCAAGTGGAGATCTACCTGTATAATACTTTCTAGGATCGTATCCGAAAATAGATAAGTTACATATATCACTACCCGGAGGCATACCCTGAGGAGTTGTATGAATAAACCCCGCAATACCCTCTTTAGCTAATCTATCAAGGTTAGGAGTTTTAGCTACCTGCATTACTGTTTTGCCACCTAATTTATCTATTGGACGATCTGAAAGTCCGTCTGTTAATAATACTAAATATTTCATATAATCTTTTCTCACAAAATATATTTTGTAACTAAATCTCCATTCTTATAACTACTGGTTTCTCTACAACTATTGAAAGATCACCGATCTCTTTAATAGCTTTATTAAGTAAATTACCTTCAACATCGTGAGTCATAAATATTAATGGAACAGTTTTGCCATCCTCTGAAAAATCCCTCTGCAACGCCTTATAAACACTAACGCCACTTTTTGCTAATATATCTGTTATGATCGCTAAAACACCGATCTCATCTTTAACCATAAAACGCAGATAAAACGATGACGGAATTGAGTCCATAGGAATTATCGTAACATCACTCTCTTCTATAAACCCTAACGGAGTTTTTGAATCTATATTTCCTGAACTTATCGCCTTAGCTATAGCTACAATATCGCCTGCAACAGCTGAACTTGTAGCATCACCTCCTGCTCCTCTTCCATAAAATAAAGTCTTACCTACTCTATCTCCATCTAACATCACTGCATTGAAAACTCCGTTCACCGATGCTAGGGGATTATCGTTATCTACTATCGTTGGACGAACTGATATCGCAACCTTATCGCCATCTCGCTTAGCTATCGCTAAAAGTTTTAATGTGCAATCAAACTCACTGATTATCTGTATATCTGTAAATGATATATCTCGTATACCTTCTACATCTATTAACTCATACGGTATATATTTTGAGAACGCAATTGATGAGAGTATTGTAATCTTATGAGCCGTATCAATACCATCTATATCAAATGTAGGGTTAGCCTCAGCGTAACCTTTAGCTTGAGCATCACCTAAAATCTCATCAAACGGTTTACCCTCACTACTCATTCTACTTAATATATAGTTGCATGTACCGTTTATAATACCGTAGATATCTTTAATGCTGTTTGATACAAGATCATCTTTTAACACCCTGATTATAGGGATACCACCACCAACTGATGCCTCATACCCTATCATAACATTATGTTTTTTTGCTTCTTCAAAAATCTCTCTACCATTTATTGCAAGCAACGCCTTATTAGCTGTTACTACAGATTTACCAGCTCGTATAGCCTCTAACATAATCTCTTTAGCGATCGTTACGCCACCGATTAACTCAACTATTATCGAAATAGAACTATCAGATAAAATATCCTTGTAAGACTTACTTTTAATATCTACCTGCGATATATATTTGTCGTCAAACTTATCTATGTACAGATCCACTATAGCCTTAACCTTAATAGATATACCTGTCTTTCTTCTAACCACTTCATAATTATCTATCAAAGTCTGTACCGTAGCCGATCCTACAATACCGTAACCTACTACTGCAACATTAATAACATCTAAACTCATAATCAATATATCCTTTTTAAAAAACTGTACAGCTACACATAACAAAGTATTACTTTAATTCATTTTATCGATCAAGTCAATCATCATAACAGTTTTAAACTTCGTGAGATAAATATCAAATGATATCGCCACTCTTTATAACCTCACGCTTATCATCTCTATGTAATTATTGATAGTTGATATAATTATCTAAATTAAAACTCAATATTTTAGAAAATAAACAACTCATTAATTTAATAGTAATTCATCTTTAAAAAGATATTTTTTTCATCTTTAAGAGTTATTTAGTATTAAAATATAATTTATACTAGACTTATTTCATCTTTTTTTCTATAATGTAATAAATGAATACACTCTTACTCTATATGTTATCAATTTATTGTAGAGAGGAGAATAAATTTAGGGGTTGAATAATGAATGTTGAAGAAAGAAATGTTAGATCGATTATCGCAGATCCTACGGGGTTAGGTCTTTTTGGATTAGGAGTTGTTACATTAGTTGCAGCAAGTCAGAAACTTGGAATTACCACAGGAGTTTCATTCATTGTTCCATGGGCAATTTTTCTAGGATCTATCGCTCAGTTCGTTGCTTGTATAGTTGATTTTAAAAAGAATAACGTTTTCGGTGCAACAGCGTTCGGTGCTTTTGCAATGTTCTGGTTAGCTGTTGGTATGAGTTGGACGATTTCAACTGGTGCTTTTGGACCTGAATTAGCAGCTAATGCTGATCCACTACAGTTAGCGTTTGCTTTTTTAGCATATCTGATATTTGTGCTATTTATGACAGTAGCTGCTGTTGAGACAAATACACTGCTATTCACAATTATGATCTTTGTTGATGTTCTACTGGTAGCTCTTACATTAGGTGCTTTCGGTATAGCTCCAGACGCGATGATGTTACTTGGTGGAGTAGCTGAATTTCTAGTTGCCTTATCATCATTTTACGGTTGTGCAGCGGTTGTTTTAAATAATCAATTTGGAAGAACTTTCTTACCTGTTGGAAAACCGTTTGGAATATTTAAAAAACAATAGTTATTAAATAATTAATAGTTATTATAATAAACTTGTCATAGATGAACTTTATGGCAAGTTTTTTTTATCTACTTTGTTTAAGTTGTTAGATTAGATGAACCTTATGGCAAGTTTTTTT
>CAMRDM010000041.1 GCA_947041225.1 uncultured Deferribacteraceae bacterium
CACATAAAAAAACCGTAGCCACGAGTAGTTACGGTTATATTTTTTAAATTTTGTATAGCTTAAATTTTAGGTAGGGATTAGCTATTGCTACTTGCTTTCATGTGAGCGTTGAATTTTAGAGTTAATCTAGATACTTTTCTTGCAGCTTGATTTCTATGAATTTTGCCTAAACGTACAGTTTTATTAATTGTACTAACAGCAGCTTTTAATAATGCTGGTAAATTAGGATCATTTGAAATAATCGCTTTATCAACTTTTTTAACAGTTGTTCTCATAAATGATTTGTTAGATTTGTTTCTAAGTTTACGTTTTTCTGATTGTCTAATTCTTTTTTTAGCTGATAATGTATGTGCCACTTGCAACCCCACCTAAGTTAAATATTAATGTTAAGAAAAGAGTATACATCTCATTCATATTTCTGTCAATAAAATAATGCAAAAAATCTTTGCAATTTTTCTATTACTATTATATCATAACTTATTAATAATATATTTATTACTAGTTGTTATATTATTAAGAACGGTTGTTCAAATTTTTACAATGAGTTTAATTATATAATGACAGATAAGTTAAAAGAAGTTAGAAGGTTTTTTAATTTCACATTTATCCCTATGTTTTTAAGACAAGTATATTTTACTACTAAGTTTTTTTCAGCAAGAGGGTTATTAAATCATGCAGCATCAGGTGCATATTACTTTATTATGTCGATTGTACCTATCACCTTAGTCCTCATCTATTTTTTAAATTTTTTCAATCTAGGTATCCATAACGTATTAGAGAGTATGGTAAATCTACTATCACAGATCAATCCTGCGATAAATAAATCATTTTTTGAGGGTATAGGGCTTTTTAATCCCCCTCCGATAGGCACAGTTAGTGTAATAAGTTTAATAGCGATTGCATGGTCGTCGAAATATATTTTATCAGGTATAAGAACAACGTTTAAGATTATATTTGATGATGGCGAGAAACATCGTTTTCTAACAGATAGTTTAGTCTCACTTATAACTATACCTCTTATAATGTTAATCGCATTTGTAGCGTTTTTATCAGAGGTTATAGTCGATAAATTATCAAGTATATCTAATAAAGTTGGTGGAATATTTGATAACGCTTTTTTCAAAACGATAAAGTCATCGTTTATGGATAACTCTGTAATTGATAGTTTATTTGATAAGTTAAATTTGATAGGAGATATATCATTTTTTGCGAACATATTTTTTATGTTTATTCTATCGTTTATGCTTTTCAAATATCTTCCTATGATAAAAGTTAATAGATCAGATGTTTTATATGGTTCGATATTATTCACTATACTTATAACATTTTTGAATAAAGTATTAGTTAAAGTTATTCATGTTGCAACATATTACTTAGTTTATGGTATAATAAGTTCAGTTATAGTGATGTTATTTTGGATGCATCTATTTTTTATATTTCTATATTTTTCAGCGCAGTTTATATATGTTAGAAATAGATATACATATCTTGAACTAATTGAGTACTTTCTTGTTATAAAGAAAGGTAACGGTTCATTTGTGAACAATTTATTATTTAAGAATATATATCTTGCGATTTCAGATAAGGCGACTACAATTGGTAAAGGATCGACGATCTTTTCAAAAGATGATGATGCAAGTTATATGTATGTTATCTTAGACGGCGTTGTTGAGATTGATATTGATGGTCGTAAAGTTGAATTATCTAAAGATGATTTTTTCGGAGAGGTTGCAGTACTTGATAAAGATGGATATAATTACGATGCTTTAACTGTAACAGATTGTAAGGTATTTAAGATTGATCTTCCATTTTATAATAATCTAATATATCTTAATAAGGACTTTTCAAAGATAATTTTAGAGTCGTTACTGTTAAAAATGTCTTCAGTTAAATAGTTGTAAAAGTGTTTATTTTATAGGCTAAACTATTGATAAGTATTATAATATAGTGTTACTATTTTCTATAAATTACTGTGTAAAGGGGGATTATAGTGAAAAAAATCGGTGTTATGACAAGTGGTGGAGATAGTCCGGGTATGAACGCTGCAATTCGTGCAGTTGTGCGTTGTGGTTTATATAGTGGATTAGAGGTATACGGTATCGAGTCAGGATATTCGGGTATGATAGATGGAAGAATAAAGTTAATGGCTCATAGTGATGTGTCTAATATTCTAAGTCGTGGTGGTACGATATTAAGAAGTGCAAGAAGTTTAGAGTTTAGGACAGAGATAGGACAAGCGAAAGCTGTTAAAAACTTAAAAGAGCATGGTATCGAAGGGTTAATTGTTATAGGTGGAGATGGATCTTTAACAGGTGCGAAACTTCTTCAAGATAAATATAATATTAAATGTATGGGAATACCAGGTTCGATCGATAACGATCTATACGGTACAGATCTATCGTTAGGAGTTGATACGGCGTTAAATGTTATAACAAATTCGATAGATATGATAAATAACACAGCATCATCACACGGTAGAACGTTTATAATCGAGGTTATGGGACGTAATTGTGGATATCTTGCAGTAGTAGCAGGGATAGTTACAGGAGCAGATGCGGTTATTATTCCAGAAGTGCCTCATGATATTAATGAGATAGGTAATATGTTTATCGATCGATATAAAGAGGGTAAGACACGTAATATATTAATCCTTTCAGAGGGTGCTGGTAAAGCAGAAGAGGTTGCGCTTCAATTAGCAGAGTGTGGAGATTTTGATGCAAGGATCACTGTTCTAGGACATATTCAACGAGGTGGTACTCCAACTGCAACAGACAGAATGTTAGGCTCACAGATGGGTATAGCAGCTGTTGAAGCACTTATTGCAGGTAAGTCTGGACTGATGACTGGGTTTAATGATAATACGATTGTACTCGTTGATTTTGATGAAGTTTTCAGTAATAAAGTTACTGTAAATGACTCTATTTGTAGACTGATGAAAAAATTAATATAAGAGAATTATATAATTAGGTTGCTGTAATAGTAGAAAGTGTGATACATTATAAGAAGTATAGATATCTATATTGTGTTTATTATATTAGAAAGAACTTGACTAGTTCGTAAATAGATGATAGTCTGCATACTCCTGATTTTACGGGCTAATAGCTCAGCTTGGTTAGAGCAACCGGCTCATAACCGGTAGGTCCTAGGTTCAAGTCCTAGTTGGCCCATAAATTATCTTGTTGTTTATTTATTTTAGTTAATTCCTTTACATGAGAGTGTATGACTGTAAAAATTAATGATATTGCAAAATTTATTGAAAAAGAGTTTGCTGATATTCATAAGCAATCCAGATGGGACAATTCTGGATTACAAATTTATTTAGGCGAAGAAATCAAAGTATCTAGACTACTACTTAGTCTAGATATTACTGAAGACGTTATTGAAGAAGCGATACACACTGGGTGCGAGTTAATATTAACTCATCACCCTCTTTTTTTCTCGAAAATCACAAGTATTGATATAGATACAGCGATCGGTAAAAAGGTTGTTTTAGCTATAAAAAACAATATATCAATCCTTTCGTATCACACAAATATAGATGTAGATGATGATTGTATAAACAGTTGTATAGCTCATAAATTATCAGCTAAAGTTATTAAGAAACCTTTGAGTATCGAAGGCGAAGTTGAACGATATAAGTTCTCGGTAAGCACTCCAGTTAATTCATCAGATAAAGTTTTTGAAGCTGTAGTTAAAGCTAACAGAAGTAAAATTGGTAACTACGATGATGTTGCATCTTTAACTAATATCAAAGGACGTTTTACTCCTGATGAACGATCAACCCCTACTATAGGTAAAGCCTTCCAACCTGAAGAAGTCGATGAAGTAAAGTTAGAGTGTATTGTTGATAAAAGATATATGAACGATGTTGTTGAGGCGATAAAGATATCTCATCCGTATGAAGAGCCAGCGTATGATTTTGTGAAACTAGATAGTGGTCTAAGTTACGGTTTCGGTTTGATTGCAGAGTTAGATAAAACATATTCATTAAAAGATTTTATCGATTATTTAAAAGATAGATTACATATAAAAAATATTAGTAGTAATATGAAAGAGGTTGAACCGTTTAATAAAATAGCTATATCATCAGGTTCATCGGCATCAAGTTTTAAAGATTGTCTAAAGCATGGTGTGAAAGTTCTCTTAACGGGAGATCTAAAACATCACGACGCGCTTGATGCTAGAGAGGCTGGAGTATGTATTATTGATATAACTCATCAATACTCGGAGTCGATCTATCTTGACAGATTGGCAGAGGTATTAAGAGATAAATTTAAAGTAGATGTTTTAATAAAAAGTGAAATAGAATCGATTATTTCATGGAGGTAAAAGAAAATGCAGGAAGTAATAACTCATCTTGTGAAGCTTCAATTAATGGATAGTAGAATTGCAGTAATTAACTCAGTGGTAAGTAACACACCGTTGCAAATGCAAGCTATCAAAGACCGTTTGGATAAAGCAGTAAGTGGCCACAAAGCTATAGGATCAGCTTTAGAAACAAATAAGAAAGAGTATTTGCAGCTAGAAACAGAACATAACGAAAGAAAAGAGTTGTTTGCTAATGCACAGAAAAAACTTATGACTGTACAGAACAACAAAGAGTATCAATCTGTTCTACGTGAACAAGATAACTTAAAAAAAACTATCGATGATAACGATAAAGTTTTAAAAGAAATGTTGTCAGCTAATTACGGGTATGAGTCTGAACTTGCAACAATAACAGAGTTAAAAGATAGTCTAGAGTTAGAGTTAAGTAGTATCACTTCTGAGAAAAGAGAAGAAGATAAAGAGTTACACGCTGAACTTGAAGTATTAGTTAATGAAAGAGCTGAACAGGCTTCAAAGATTAGTAAAGTTCAATTATCTAAGTATGATAGAATAAGAGGATATAGAAAAAATATCGCTGTTGCAAAAGTTAAAGATGAAGTGTGTAACGGTTGTTATATGCACCTACCTCCTCAACTATATGTAGATGTTAAAAAAGATGCAGCTATATATTCTTGTCCGTATTGCCAAAGAATTTTATATTATCAAGAAGAAGAAAGTACGGCAGAATAGATATGAGATATAAAGTTTTTTCAGATGGAGCATCAAGAGGTAATCCGGGGTTATCTGGGTGTGGATTTATCGTATATGATGAGCAAGATAACATCGTAAAAGAGAGTGCGTTTCCGATCGGTTTATCAACTAATAATATCGCTGAATACACAGCCGTACTTGAGGCAGCTAAATATCTTGATAGCAATCATAAACCGTTTGAAGCAGATTTTTTTCTCGATTCAGAACTGATAGTTAAACAAGTTAATGGGCAGTATAGGGTAAAAGATAGTAAGCTTAAAGTGATATATTTAGAACTAATTAAGATCTTATCATCAGCTAATTACACCTTTGCTCATGTTAGAAGAGAGAAGAATACCGTTGCAGACAAACTATCTAATATCGGCTGTGATATGAATGAGGCTATCTCATAAAGCGTTACTAATTATATCTAGTTGACGGTTATTGTTTATTTATACCTTATAATGTATTATAATCAGATTTAGTAATAAATTTTAGAGTAGGTGGTGAGTAGTTTTGCATAAACTTCTATATATTTTACTGCTATTTCTGCTAGTTGCTTGTGATAAAAAACAGGTGATTGTAGAAAACCCCGTAACAGAAAACATGTCTATATCCTCTGTAGCTGAAGACGATAATAACGGATTTATCGCAGAAGGAAACGACTTTTTTATTAGAGGGGAATATAATACAGCTATCGAGTATTATGAAGGTGCGGTGCAACTTAATAAAGCTGTATCTCTTTATAATATAGGTGTGTCATACTATCTTTTAGGTAATCTCAAACAAGCAGAACTAAATTTTAAAGAGGCAATCGCTACTGATCCTGAATTTAATGAAGCTATCATGAACTTAGTTGCTGTGCTTGCTCAACAAGAAAGGGTGAACGAAGCCGAATTCTATCTAGAAAAAATCGTTGACACTGAAAAATCTTCAAGAGTATATATAGATATGGGTAACCTTTTATTACAAAAAGGTGATACATCGAAAGCGTTATATTATTACAGTCTAGCTATGGATCAAGATTCTGATTCTAACTATGTTAAAAGTAATTATTCAAGCTTCCTTGTGGGTATAGGCGAATACGAAGAAGGTATTAAATTACTTGAACAGATAAGAGCAAGAAACTTTAATGATAACTATAATCTAGCACACGCACTCTATGAAATGGGAGACTCAGGTGGTGCTTATAATTACGCTGTTGAGGCACAATTCTCTCCATCTGCAACGAATGAAGGGTATAGTAAGTTAGCGTATCTTTTTTACGATCTAGGAAGGCACAACTCTGAGATCGATGTTCTAAAAGTATTAATTTCAAGAGATTCAAATAAAGAAAATCGTATAAGGCTAGTAACTAGCTACATCAACGCAGTCCAGTATCCTAACGCCTTAGATGAACTATCAAACTTAATCAAGCTTTATCCTGACAATGTTTATTACAGTATCTTATATTACGATACACTTATTCTTGATATGAAAGTCAAAGAGGGTGGAGTATATATACGGAACTTATATAAAAAGTTTGGTGGAGATATGGCATTATATTACTACACTAAACATCTAGCGTTATTTGAAAACTTAGATAACGATTTAAAAAGAAGGATATTTATTAAACGTAACTCGGAGTGGTTAAACCTTGCACGAACTGTATACTCTTTAAGAGAGGGTAATATTAAAGCTGCACAGAAATATATCTCACATGTTACACCAAATATAGGACATGATTACTACTCTTACAGTGCATACATTAATATAGTTGAAAAGAATTTCAAAGTAGCAGATAAATTCGCTTTAGAGATGGATAAATCTCGTCCAGACACTTTTTGGTACAGAACAGTAATCGGTTGGAACCTCGGACAATTAGATGTAGTTGTCGATTTAGCTGAAAAGTTTCGTAATAATAAAGATGTGTTTTTACGATCACCAAAATTAACATTTTCATTAATACCTCAACTTGCTGATATGAATTATACATATAAATTTGAGGGAAAAGGTATTGATATAGCATCGATGATGGCGTTCCCAGTATTTATAAGCCCTGATGATCTTGTTCAATTTCTTGCTATGAGTGGTGAGTCGTTGAACATGCAAGAAAAAAATGCAGTTATTGCTAATATTGAAGCTGTGAAGAGAAACAATGAAGGTGTTGATGCGTTTGAACAATATAACTTCGATAAAGCTATTAGAAAGTTTAAAGAGGCTACGAAAGTTATCTCTGCTAATCCGAACATATCGTACAATATCGGTTTATCTTATTTTAATCTAGGGGATAATATAAATGCGTTGGAGTTTTTTGAGAAAGCGATAATACAAGATAAATCACTCGCAGCACCGTATGTTGGTTTAGGGTTTGTAGAGAATAGATTTAAAAATAGTATAACCTCAAACATCAACCTCACTCTAGCTGAAGAGACTGCTGAAGGACATCTATATGCTACTCCTAAAGACCGTTTAGAGAACAGCAGAATTGTATATCTAGCTCTGCTTGCAAGTGGACGGTTTGGTATGTTGGAAGAGGCGAGAGATGTTATTAAAAGTAATGATGGATTTATCTTCTCTGCTGAAAAATTTATGGAATATGTTGAAACAAAAAATAAAAATATACTTGACTCATTTCTAAAATCACCTGTATTTAGAGTAGATGAAATTAATGAACTTCTAAAATTACAGTACGAACCGATTGATAATCTTAAATTAAAAACATCTGATGATGTATATTTTACTCTTGCAAGAGAGTATGTGTTAATGAGCAGAGGGGTAGATATAAATGGTGGAATATCTAATAGATTTTTAAATGATAAAGTCTATTTAAAAGATATGGTTTATACATCGATCAATCAGAACGATGCAAAAGAAGGATTAAAATATTTACAACAATTATCTGATATAGATTTCAAATATCCTGATCTATACAAAGCATCACTTTACTACTTTATGTGGTTAAGAGATTTAGTCAATGCAGAGGCATCTTTAGGATCGCTTGACAGAATGGAGTATCAAGATAAAATCACAGATTTTTATAAGATGATATACTACCTTCTAAGTTATAATAGAGATCAGATAGATGTTGCTATACTTAATTATCTTGATCTATATTCAACCGATTATAAAGTGGAACTTATTTCTGCGATGAATAATCTTCATCAAAAAAATATCCCAGCTTACTATAATTTAATAAATCTTATATTTGTTAATAATAAAGATTTGTTTGATAAAATATTTATTGGAGTTAATTTTGAAAGTTTTTAAAGTGTCTAAATTAGATATAATAACGCAGGTGTTACTTTTATTTTTACTTGTTTTTATTGCATACCAAGAGTTGAAATTAAATGATATGATAAGAATTATTTTACTATCAATTGTGTCATTTATATTACTGGCAAATATTATAGGAGCATTAAAGAAGAGGGTTATAATTGAGGGTAATACTCTTACGGTAATCACTTTTTTCAAGAAAGCTGAGTTAGAGATAGATAAGATAGAGTATTTTCATAAAATGTCTCCACTCACAAAGTATGTTGTGATATTAAATGATGGCAATAAAACTTGTGTAATAACTTCGCAGATAAAAGGTTTCTACGATATCTTTTTAAAGCTTGGCGAACAAGCAAATGGTGAGATGAAAGAAAATTTTGACTCTGTTGATAAAAGCTTAGTGATGTCAAAGGTACGTTTAACATATATTTCAAGAGTAGTTTTATTAGGACTTGCAACTTACGTTTTAGTAAAAGGACTGATTGTTTTATAGATATAAACTTGATGAGTAGATTTGTGTCTGTGAGATCATCTTAATGGTACTCACAGTTATAACTCTAAACTTATTTTGCACGCATAACAACGATCTGTAAAGTTCCATTAATCACAACATTGTCTTTAATAAACCCATGATTTTCAAATATAGATACAATCTCATTAGGTGAATAAAACTTCACATCGCCTGCTTTAGAAAACTTTAAAAGTGGATTACAAAGCACTCTAATTATAGATGGTAAAAGTATCTCTGCGATATAAATTAAACCGTTAGACTTAATAATTCGACGTGTTTCAATTGCAAACTTTTCAACATCAGGAAAATGATGAAATGAAGCAGATATAGTAATCGTATCGATCATATTGTCATCAAAGGGGAGAGTATCACACTCTGCAACATAAAAGCTCATTGATGGATTAAGTTCTTTAGCGTTTGCGATCATCTTTTCAGATATATCAACACCGAACATGGAAAGGGAAAGAGAGCCATTTAAAGTTGATAGATTAGATAGTTGTTTCAAGAACCGTCCGTTACCACAAGCGATATCAAGAACAGTTCCACCATCTGGAACAGATATTATTTTAAGTAGTTCTTCTTTAAACTTCGCAGTAAATTTTCCGTCAAAAGTTGACTCATAGTTATCAGCTATTTTATTATAATTATCTTTTGATTTCTGTTCGTATTTATTCATTGATTGTCCTTATTTAAATTATAACCGTTAGAAACTTTTATATCGGTTGTTTCATATACTCAGGGATTATCCATTTTGCTAACGGTTTTTTAAGTAGAGGCTTGTTCTTAGGATCATTAAGTGGAGAGTATTTTATACCTATAGGAAAACAGTTAGAGATCAATTTATCGTATACCTCTTGCACAATTTGAAACCTCTTCATACTCTCTTGTGGCATAAATCCACGCTTCTGAAAATATAGTAACAATCTCCAATATAGAAGTAAAGCAGTACCTTTATCAGAAAGAGGATTGTCAGTAATCCATTTTCCAACTTTGCAAGCATCATCAAAATATAGTAATCCATCAGCTATCATATTTAGGTAATCAATATCTTTACAGTTTCTTATCTCTCTTTCTAATTCACTAATTGAGTAGCTTGATATTTTTTTAATATACTCATCATGAACCCAAGTATCAACACCATCAACTTCAATTTTCATCTTGTCGTCAATCTCAAAGCTAGCATAATTTGGCATATCGTTTTCAGGATTATATGAGATTGATGTTTCTATATAATCATCTGCTTTAAATCGGCTTAATATGGTTTCAATAATTTTAAATTCACCGTTATCGTCAGTAGGTTTTGATCCTAATTTATATTGAGTATACTCATCTGGTTGTGCAAGCCAAAAAATCATAAGAGCAGTCGCTTTACTACATATCGGACTTTCAGATATGAGACGAATAATTGTGATATCATTATCCCAGTTCCAGTTCTCTGCAAGGAAGTGCAGAAGTAGAGGAGTATTAAATTTATCTTGTAACTCTTTTCCCATTAATAAATCTGTGTTTAACAACTCTCCATTCACAACTTTATCTTCTAGTTCATCTAACAACTTTTCTTTAGCGTCCAACTAAGTTTCTCCATACATAAGATATGTTACGTTATGTTATAACTTATAACTTTTTAAATCTTATGAGTAAATTTTATTTACAGAATTTAATTATTTTATATATATATAATTTCCTAACAAGTATCTACATGTAAATAATATTTTTTACAGTGTAAACATTGAAATAAGTATCCAGCACAATTTCCTTTTTTTGTAATATATTCTCTTGCAACAAAATACCCAGATACCTTTTCATGTTCAGCAAGCACTTCATCATCTATCCCCATCTCTTCTAACTCTTTAGTTCCAACATCTCCGATAAATGCACAGAAATCGTTACAGCAAGCGAGCCAATTCTCTCCCTGCCAACTTCTATATCCGGGTGTTCTATTAAATAGTTCGTCATGTTTTGAGAGATCATCTACTTTATCAATTTCTGCATCTTGAATAAATTGTCCATCAAATTTTTCTGCTGCTTTCCCGTTTGCAACACACTCTAAGCAGATAATCTTTACAGTCTCAATAGCATATAACTTGTTACAATACTCTGATACAGTTTTTTCACAACATTGACAAACACTGATCTCTTTAGTAATTATATCATTCTTATAAATATTTGGATGATATTTAAAAATAGATTTCTTTTCCATCTTTAATCCTTTCATATAAAATATTTACAATCTAACAGATTACTCTGTTTCAATACTGTTAATAACGTTGTATGCTGTATTCCTTTTTATCCCTAACGCTTTTAGAATTTTAAGCATATCTTTACTGCTAAAATCTTCTTTAGAGAGATTTTTAATAACTCTGTTACAATCTATATTTATCGATCCACTTGTTTTATCATATATATTTTCACTCTCATCTTTTCTATTATTAACAACGATTACGAACTCTCCCTTTAAGGTAATATTTTGTAGATCATCTTTACTACTTATAAAGTAAGATGTTTCAAATATTTTTGTAAGTTCTCTACATATAAATATAGGAGATGCAAATGTATCAAGAAGCATAGATGCAGTCTCTAGTAATCTGTGTGGAGATTCATAGATTATGATAGGAGAGGGGATAGATGTTAACCTCTCAATAATTTTTAATTTCTCACCTTTTTTATGTGGCAGAAAACCGTAGAAATAGAAATCTTCACCAGATAGTCCAGATAAGATAAGAGCGTGGATTAACGCAGTTGGAGATGATATAACCTCAAACTTAATATCGTTGCTGATTAACTCTTTAACGATTATATTTCCAGGATCAGAGATTGTAGGCATACCAGCATCACTCATTAATCCTACTTTAAGGTTATCATTGATGTTTGCTAGAATATCATTTACTACTTTCTTTTCGTTATCTTTATGTGCAGAGAAAATTGTTTTTTTGATACCTAAATGGTTGAGAAGTTTCAATGCACTTCTTGTATCTTCAGCGTAGATTATATCAACTAAATTGATCGTCTCGATCACTCGTTTAGATATATCAGATAGGTTTCCGATCGGTGTACCTATTATATAAAATTTTGTATCTGTTATTAAGCTCATAATTTATTTTATCTCTTTGATGAGCAAAAAGCTAGAGATAATATTTTTGATCAAATATATACCATACATCTTTTTATTATTAAGAAGTAGATTGTATCTGATCTAGTAAAAATTAAGGCACTCCCTTATCATTCTATATAGATTATGTTAATCAATCTGATATTGCTATCAACTTAATCAAACGATCAATGTGATAATGTATATCAGTTTAATCGTATCATTCAACTATACAGATATATCGGATAAAATTCCGATAGGAGTGCCTTTAATATAAAACTTTTATTTTCTATTAAACTATTTTCTTGCAGAGATATAATGTTCTGCAAACTTAGCAGCCACAGCACCATCAGATGCAGCAGTTACAACTTGCATAAGTTCTTTCGATCTAACATCTCCGATTGCATATATACCCTCAACATTTGTTTTAGTTGTCTCAGTTGCTGCAACAAATTTATCAGCAGTTAAATCTATCAACCCTTCAAAAAGAGTAGTATTAGGAATCCAACCGACGAATAAAAATACTCCGTCAATATTTAGTTCACGCTCTTGATCTGTTTTAAGATCTTTGATAGTAACTGATGTTACTTTTTTATCTCCACTAAATTTTGTTATAGCAGATGATAGCTCCATTTTAATCTTAGGATTATTCTTAGCTTTTGTTACCGATGAGTTGCTTGCTCTAAACTCGTCTCTTCTATGAACAAGCGTAACGCTGTTCACGAACTTAGTTAAATAGATAGCCTCTTCAATCGCAGAGTTTCCACCACCCACAACAACGATATCTTTATTACGATAGAAATTAGCATCGCACGTTGCACAAAAAGATATCCCTTTACCGATAAAATCTTTCTCATTTTCAGCACCAAGCAGTTTAGGTGTCGTACCCGTTCCGATCATAAGTGTCTTAGATTTAATAACTTTACCGTTATCAAGAGTTAAACATTTATCCTCTCCATCAAGATGAACTTTTACTACATTTGCATTTCTAATTGTAGCACCAGCGTCAATCGCTTGTGAAGCAAACTTCATTGCAAGAGCAGCACCACTTACACTTTCACCAGTACCTGGATAGTTTTCGATACTATCTGTAATAGCTAGGTGTCCACCTGGGAACTTAGACTCTAAAATTAACGTGCTTAACTCATCTCTTGCAGCGTAGAGTCCAGCTGTACAACCAGCAGGACCTGCACCAAGAATTACTACATCGTACTCACTATTTATATCATCTGTACTATAAAATTTATCCATACTTAATCTACCTCCATAAAACATTGTCTTTTATAAACTCTGTTGAAACAAGTTTTGCTTCATAGGTTACCACTTTATCTTTATTCAATACAAATAAATGAGGATAACTTCTTACTCCAAAATACTCAGATAAGGCATCAGTATCAGCCACATATCCGATTTTTTTCAAGACAGAGTGATCTTTATCTTTTATTAATTCTTTTAATTTATCTACTGTATCATATCCGTCAGATATTACAACAATCTCAGCGTAGCCTCTATCTTGTAGGAATTTTAGTTCAGGTAAGAGTTTGTTATAATATTTATTATAAACATATGTTGAATAAAATATATGTTTCTTGTAAAAAACAAGAACAATAGGTTGATTGATATCATGTATAGAGAACTCTTCACCATCTAAAGTTTTAAGTTTAAAGTTTTCAATTTCAGTCCCTACAGGGATCGGATCATTTAATCTATACATATGGAGAGTAATAAAAGCTATCATAACTAAAAAGAATACGGGAAGGTTTTTCGTTACAAGCACCCGTTTAAACCAAGGTGATTTGCTTTTATAGTTACTCATTTAATTTTATCCCTATCTCATTTACAAACTACTTACTTTTAAGTCCTGCAAGTGTATCATTTATAGTTTTCATCTTACTACATATTTCTTCGAATTTTTCTTTATCTTTTTCGATTATATCAGCTTTAGCTTTTGCAAGATAGTTTTCATTTTTAAGTTTTCCACCGTAAATATTATGATCTTTCTCAAGCGCTTTAAGTTCTTTCTCTAACCTTGCTATCTCTTCTTCGATATTGATAAGATCATCAAGCACAACCATAACTTTATAACCAGTACCTATAACGGTTACTGCTTCAACATCAGGTTTTCTATCTATAATAATATCATCAACTTTAGCGATATTTTTTATCATCTTAGAAAGCTTATCTATCATTATATTTAATTTAGGATCAGTTGCTTCAAAGAACACTTCAATTCCTTTTGAAGGAGCGATATTATGTTCGCCTCTAATATTTCTTATAGAGTTGATAATATCTATCGCATTTTGTACCATAAAGCTTTCATCTTGAAATTTAAAATCAAGGTTACTAGGATACTCTTCAAAACATATCGTTTCAACATCTGTAAATTTTCCGTAAAGGTGTTCAGTTATAAACGGTATAAACGGATGCAACGCTATCATAGATTTCTCTATAACATATTTAGCTGTATTTACAGCGATACGTTTTTCATTTTCATTTCCAGAGTGTAAACGAGGCTTAATAATCTCTAAATAAAAATCGCAGAAATTTAGCCAGAAAAACTGATAAAGCTCGTTTGCCGCCTCATTAAAGCTGTAGTTCGACATAGCTTTTGCAACTTTTTTACACGCTGTCTCAAGTTGCATCAATATCCACTTATCCTCATAGACAAGTTTCGATAGATCTAGTTCAGCTTTATTTTGAAGCACATCATCATCACAGTTCATAAGAACAAATCTTGATGCGTTCCATATTTTATTTATAAAGTTTCTATATCCTTCAATACGGTTAACACTTAATTTTATATCACGTCCTTGAGCAGCTAATATCGTTAATGTAAATCTTAACGCATCAGCACCATACTCTTCAATCGTTATTAAAGGATCGATAACATTTCCTTTCGATTTACTCATCTTATTACCGTGTTCATCACGGACAAGAGCGTGCAGGTATATATCTTTAAATGGAGCTTTATCCATAACTTTTAAGCCCATCATCATCATTCTTACAACCCAGAAAAATAGTATATCAAACCCAGTTACAAGAACTGATGTTGGATAAAATTTCTTCAATGTTTCAGTCTCTTCAGGAAACCCTAAAGTAGAGAACGGCCATAACGCTGATGAGAACCAAGTATCAAGTACATCTGTTTCTTGACGTATCTTTGATGATCCACATTTACTACATTTTGTAACTGTGTCAACCGATACCATAACCTCATTACAATCATCGCAGTAGTAAGCAGGAATTCTATGTCCCCACCATATTTGACGAGATATACACCAATCTCTAATATTATTCATCCAGTCGTAAAAAGTGTTATCCCAAGTTGATGGAACAATTCTCATATCGCCGTTCTTAACAGATTTAACAGCCTCTTTAGCCATATCTTTAACATCTACAAACCACTGAAGAGAGATCATCGGTTCAATCGTTGTAGAACATCTATAACATTTACCTACATTATGTTTAAGAGGAACAACCTCGCCAAGTAACGATAACTCTTTAAACTTTTCAACAACTTTTTTACGAGCCTCATATCTATCAAGTCCGTCAAACTCATCAGCTGTACCTACTGTTATTTTACCGTTTAAATCTATACATTGAGGCATATCTAGGTTATGAGTTTTACCAACAACAAAATCGTTAGGATCGTGTGCAGGAGTGATTTTAACTATACCTGTACCGAACTCTGTATCGACAAAATCATCTTCTATAACAGGTATAACTCTATTCACGATCGGTAATATAACCGACTTGCCTTTTAAGTTTTGATGTCGTTCATCATTAGCATTAATCGCAACAGCTGTATCTGCAAAGAAAGTCTCAGGACGTGTAGTTGCTACCTCAACATAATCTCCACTGCCATCGTTTATCGGATATCTAAGGTGATACATAAAATCATCAGCTTCAGTAAATTCAACCTCAAGATCAGATATCGCAGTGTTACATCTAACACACCAGTTCACCATATAGTTAGATCTATAGATAAGCCCTTCATTATAAAGTTTAACAAAAACAGTTTTTACAGAGTCCGATAACCCATCGTCCATAGTAAATCTTAATCTATCCCAATCGCATGAACATCCTAATTTTTTTAATTGATTAATGATGTTGTTTCCAGACTCTTCTTTCCACTTCCATACACGTTCGATAAATTTTTCACGTCCGATCTCGTTTTTACTAGTACCTTCTTTGATGAGTTCTTTTTCGACGATATTTTGTGTAGCTATACCAGCGTGATCGGTTCCGGGTTGCCATAAAACTTCAAATCCGTTTAATCTATGATACCTTGATAATATATCCTGAAGTGTACAGTCAAGAGCGTGTCCTAAATGTAGCGAACCTGTTACATTCGGAGGAGGGATAACTATAGTGAATGGAGGTTTAGATGATTTTTCATCTGCATGAAATATCTTACTTGTTAACCATTTTTCATATATTTCGTTTTCGTATTCTGATGGATTAATTCTCGACTGTAATACTTTAGACATATTTAACGTACGACTCCTTAAAAGTTTTATATATAACTAGATGTTTCGTTGTTTCACATAAAGTTAAAATAAAATATGATTTACTGCGATTAATTTACTTGATAACTGCTAATTAAGTTAAAATTATTTAATTATTGTCAAACTGTGATATCTGTTAATTAAATATAATTCCTTGTTTGCTATTAGCTATATCCATAGAGACGAAGAGGGTGTCGATATCTAATAGATACTGCTCTAGTTGTTGCAGTTTATATTGACGTTCATCATTACTAATATCAGTGTTGATAATATTTTCTATTTCGTTTAGATATAGACACACGTTTTCTAACGAGTCTTTTATTGTATCAATATCTGTTATATCTAATTTATGATCGTTATTTTTATTTTTTTCCATGTTTTTATCTATTACCTCAAAATATTTATATTTTGTAATTATTATATTTTTCTAAGTACGTTGCGTGTTATCAAACTATTTTAAGCGTACGAACGGTTTTAAGTATGCGAACTCGCTAAAACTCTCCCAACTGCAAACCAATATATGTAAATTTATTACAAAGCTTAATACCA
>CAMRDM010000042.1 GCA_947041225.1 uncultured Deferribacteraceae bacterium
CACTTATTAAATCGTTCTCTTATAGAGTTTAATACTGATATTTTAGTAAGAAGAAGATACGACCATTCTTATTTTTTGAATAACTTAATTGTAAAATATTAAGAGTAAGGTTCTATAAAGTAAGTAGAATAGAATAGAGTAGGGTTCTATAAAGTAAGTAGAACAGAGTAAGGGTTCTATAAAGTAAGTAGAATAGAATAGAAAAGAAAAGAAAAAACCCTCTACAAAATGTAAAGGGTTTTATGTTACTTTATATAAATTTTAATTTTATATTTATTTAATGCAAGCGATTAACTGTTATCTTACAGTTTACCTATAAGGTCTATACCCGGTTTTAATGTTTTAGCTCCTGGTTTCCATCTTGCAGGACAAACTTCATTACCATGTTGAGCAACGAATTGTGATGCTTGAAGAAGTCTTAATAACTCTTCAGAGTTACGTCCGATATTACCAGCAACTATTTCATATACAACAACTTTTCCTTCTGGATTAATAATGAAAGTTGCTCTTTCAGATAGCCCTACTTCATCTATCATAACTTCAAAACCTCTAGCTAACATACCAGTTGGATCAGCTAACATTGGGAATTGAATTTTCTTAATTGTTTCAGATGCATCATGCCAAGCTTTATGTACGAAATGAGTATCGCAAGATACAGAGTAAACTTCACAGTTAGCCTCTTTAAATTTTGGATATAGATCAGCTAGATCTTCTAACTCAGTAGGACATACAAATGTGAAATCTGCTGGATAGAAGAAGAATATAGACCATTTGCCTAGTAAATCTTTCTTGCTAACCTCTTTAAAATTATCGTTAACATATGCTTGAACCGTAAAATCAATTATTTCTTTATTTATCATTGACATAAAAATCTCCTTTAGTAAATATTATTTATTATCATTAAATCATTTATTTTAATTTAATATAGTTTTACTCTTCTATTAAATTTTGAACGATTTGTCAAGAGATATAATACAGTTTATAAATATTTATTACAACACTCATATCTATAATAGCAAAATATTCTTAGCAATATAAAGACCTATAGATAGAATAAAAGTTCTCTAAAAGATTTAAAACTTTTTAGTTTTTTAGATGTAACCACTTCAACGTGCTCGACAAAAAGCTGTAAAATCTTATCTTCTTGAACCCTATCAATAACCATACTTTTATAAGTACTATTACATTTTAACGCTTTAAGTATAATATTAACATCGTTTGATATAGCTGTTGATGATTTTTTTCCACCTATACATTTATCGCAAATAATATCACCTTCAAGATAGAACGATAATTCATCAATCTCATTATTACATACTTTACAACTATAGAAAGAGGGTAGCGTACCAGATATTTTGAACACGATATAGATTATATATATGATAGCTTTACGAACATTTTCTTGATTGATATTTAATATAAGTTTATATAGATACTCATAACTTTCATCAAGTGGCAGAAGAGAGTCTATAATATCGAAGATTAGGTTTAACCTGATACTAATATCTGCAACTTCAAGGAACGATATATATTTTGCATGAGGAGAGTATGAATATAGTTTGAATAGATCGCTATTTTCTTTTCGTAAAATATCTAAGGTTGATGGAACAAGTTTAACTACTCCACTTCGTTTTGTGAACGCTTTAGGCATAAATAATTTTAACTTGCCAAACTTTTCTGTAAACACTGAGGCTATACATGAAGAGTCGGAGTAGACTGTATATTTATAAATTATCCCGTTACTAGATATCCTTTTCATCGTTTATATTTATCTATACAAGCTATAGTATCGATAGTAGGAGTAGCGATACAGAGAAGTAGATCGTAAGTCCAGTAATATCGTTCAGTGTAGATATAAACGGAGTTGATGCAACTGCTGGATCAAACTTTAGTTTCGTTAAAATTATAGGGACTATAGCACCTGTAAAAGATGCGAACAGTATAGCCGAGAAGAGTGCTATACCAACGATTAATCCTATCTCTCTAGTACTTTGTAGTAGAGGTGCGATTAAGGCTAATAATATCCCTATAACAACACCCATGATGAGTCCGATTTTGATCTCATTAAATATTACTTTACCAGTATGAGACATATCTATTTTACCTAAGGCGATCCCACGAATGATAACCGTTGCTGATTGACTACCAACATTTCCACCCATCGCCATGATGATAGGCATAAAGGTTGCGAGTATTAAAAAATCTGTAACTCTACCTTGAAAGAATGTTATGATAAGTCCTGAGAACATCTCACCGATAAATGTAACTATCAACCATGGGAGACGTGTTTTTGCCGCCTTAATAGGCTTATTGCTGAACTGTAACTCTTCTTGATTAATCCCAGCCATGTTATAGATATCTTCATGTGCTTTATCACGGATAAAATCTATAATATCATCGACTGTAATAATACCACATAATCGATGATGTTCATCAACAACAGGGATCGCTAATAGATCATATTTATCTATATAGTTTGCAACCTGTTCTTGTTCATCAACAAGGTTTGCAGTTACGACATCTTGCACCATAATATCTGCAAGTTTTCTAGTAGGTGGATTTAGAATTAATTGACGAAGTGATAAAACTCCGACAAGTTTATTATCATCATCAACGATATATAGATAGAACACCATCTCAAGATGTTCTGCAAGATGCAGAGATTTAGTCGCCTCTTTAACTGTTGTGTTACAGTTAATAGCAAAGAACGCTGTGTTCATGATAGCACCAGCAGTTCCTTCTTCGTAGTGAAGTAATTTCTCTACATTTAATAACTCTTCTTTTTTAAGATATTTTAAATACTCTTCTAACTGCCCAGCAGGGATAAGTCTAAGGATATGACTTGTATCATCAGAGTCCATTAAGTTTAAAATAGATGCAACAGTTTTAGGCTCAATCTCTTCTAATGCTGTTAAAATATCATGATCGTCAAGATCTAAAATCACTTCAGATAATTTTTCGTTATCGGTTATATATTTCCATAATTTTCTGCGATCAATATCAGATAGATGTGATGAGATAAACGCAATATCAGCGTGGTGAATTTTAGCTAATAGATTTTGTAGATGTGTTTTTGCATCACGTCTAATTAATTTTCGTACATTTTCTAACTTAACTTTTAATGATGAGTCTATCATAAAATTTATCTACCTTTTCACACTTATTTCTCTACTATATATCTAACACAATTTTTAATGATCTATATCTATTTAAGCTCTATATCTTGTTCCAGTTACTGTATCTATTAACTCTACACCGTTTTCAGCTAGCTTATTTCTTATCTCATCAGCTAACGTATAGTTTTTATCTTTTTTAGCTAGGTTTCTATCTTCAATCAATTTATCTATCTCTTTTTCATCGATTTTTAAATTCACTTTAAATCTCTCTTCTGCTGTATAATTTAAAATACCTAAGAGTGTATTTACTTTTCCAACTATTTTAACAGTTATCTCTTTCAGTAGAGTTATACTATCAGTTGATGGTTTAGATGATATAATTTTGTTTCCTTCTCTTACAAATTCAAATAAAGTAGCTATAGCTTTAGGTGAGTTAAAATCATCGGTCAAAGCTTCATCAAAAGAGGCTATAAGAGTTGTGTATAGATTATTTATATCTTCGCTAAAATCTTTTCCTTTACCTGATCCAGTCGTATAATTTAACTCATCAAGATAGATGTATATTCTATCAAGTGCAGATTTAGATTCAACTAATTTATCTTCAGAGTATTCAAGTGGTTGTCTGTAATGAGTTGTTAAAAATAGAAACCGTAGCGTTTCAGGATCGGTAAGAGTTAATACATCTCTAATCGTAAAAAAGTTGTTTAACGATTTAGACATCTTCTCTTTATTCACATTTACAAACCCGTTATGTACCCAGTAGTTTGCAAATGTTTTAGAGTTACAAGCTTCAGATTGTGCTATCTCATTTTCGTGATGAGGAAAGATAAGGTCTTGTCCACCACCATGAATATCAATCGTATCACCTAGAACTTCTTTATTCATAACAGAACACTCTATATGCCAACCGGGTCTACCGTTACCGAACGGAGATTTCCAAAACGGTTCGTTCTCCTTAGATGCTTTCCACAGTACAAAATCTAACGGATTTTCTTTCTTCTCGTTAATATCAACCCTTGCACCACTTAGTAGATCATCGATGTTGCGATGAGATAATTTCCCATATTCTTCAAATGATGTTACTCTAAAATATACATCGCCGTCGACTTCGTAAGCGTGTCCACTATCTATTAACTGAGTACAGTAATCTATCATACCTTGAATGTAATCGGTAGCGTGAGGGGTATGAGTTGGAGGTAGTATAAATAGAGAGTTCATATCGGTGTCGTGTTCTTTAATAAATTTTGCAGTAAGTTCTTTGAACGGTATTTTCTGTTCGTTTGCACGGTTGATAATTTTATCATCTATATCTGTGTAATTTTTCACAAAAATAGTATTGTAACCTTTATCTTTGAAAACTCTATGTATTAGATCGAAAGCTATTGAACTTCTAGCGTGTCCTATATGGCAGTAATCGTATACAGTTATCCCACATACATATATCTTTACTTCGTTCTCTGTAATAGGTTTAAAAATCTCTTTTTGAGATGTCATTGTGTTGTATAATTTTATTTCTAAATTAGTATCCATTGTTATTAGTACCCATCGTTGTATTTTATTAAATCCTTTGTATATTTTGAGGCAGGCTTATTTATCATTTCAATACTATTACCGTACTCAACAAGTTCACCTTTTTTCATCACAAGCATCTTTTCAGCAAGTATAGATATATGTGCGATTGAGTGAGATATAAGTATTATTATTAAATTTTTCTTCTCTTTTAGATCTATGAGAAGATTTAATATCTGTGCTTGAACAGAAACATCTAACATTGATAACGGTTCATCAGCTATTAAGATATCAGGCTCTAAGATTAGCGATCTTGCGATTGATATTCTCTGTCTTTGTCCACCTGAGAACTGATGAGGATATCTATCTAAAAACTCGTACGGCAAACCTACAAGATCGAACGTTGAATGTATTTTATCTAAACTATCGTTTTTAGTATAGTTGAAATTAGCGTTCATAACATCAAGCATAGTTGTGCGTATGCTTAGTTTTGGGTTAAGCGAATTCATAGGATTTTGAAATATCATCTGTACATTTTTTCTATAATTTTTATAAGTTGGTTTATCAAGTTTTGAAATATCTGTACCGTGATAGAGAACTTCACCTTGATCAGCTTTATATACATCTGCTATAATTTTTGCAAGTGTTGATTTTCCTGATCCTGATTCTCCAGCTATACCTATAGACTCAGAATGATTAATAGATAAAGAGATATTATCAACTGCTGCAAAAGATACACCTTTCTTAAATAGCGTCCCTTTAGATGTAAAAAACTTACTTATATTTTTTAATTCTAATACTGTATCGTTGATTATTTTATCCTTCAAATAGTTTATATTTATTTGCCTTAAGTAAAATTGTTGATAGCTCTACAAGTTTGATATATAGTGCCTATAGAAATAGATTTACAATTTAAATGTAATTGTACATTATAAGTCTCTAATTTTCAAGAAGATTAAATTAGACAATTATGAATGTATTGAATAGTAAAAAAAAAATCGGAGTTTTTATGAGAGTAGAAAGTTATGAGACAAAATTAGCAAAACTTATTTTAAAATATTCATTGAATATAGTGAAAGATGATATAGTTTTAATCAAATCAGAAACAGTCGGCGAACCACTTGTTCGTGAGTTCGTGAAAGATATAATAATATTAGGGGCACACCCTATCGTTCGTTTTCATATCCCTGAACATAAAGAGTATTTAGTTAAATACGGTAAAGAATCACAGTTGACATTTCTGCCTGATTTCGAGTTAAAGCAGACTGAAGCGATTACGGCTTATATATATATAGATTGCTTATCTAACGCAAGATCGTTAAGCAGATCAGATCCTAAGAAATTGGCTATGATACAAAGAACAGGTATAAAGTTAAGAGAGATCATGAATAAACGTGAAGCTGATGGCAAATTTAGATGGAGTATCTGTCCGTATCCGACAAACTCTATGGCACAAGATGCAGATATGAGTTTTACAGATTACGCAGATTTTGTGTTTGAGGCTTGTAAATTAAACGATGCAAACCCAGTTTTATCGTGGAAGAAAGTTGAGGCTGAACAGAAAAAGATAGTTAAGAAATTAACAGGTAGTAAAGAACTGTTGATAGTTGGCAAAGATACAGAGTTAAAGTTGTCGGTTGAGAATAGATTATGGATCAACTGTTGTGGACATCGCAATATGCCAGATGGAGAGGTGTTTACATCACCTATAGAAACATCGGCAAATGGCGAAATCCTTTTTGATATTCCAACAACTTATAACGGCGTAGAGGCAGAAGATGTTCGGTTGACTTTTAAAGATGGAGTGGTCGTGAAATCATCTGCTAAGAAAGGCGAGTCGTTCTTGAAGAAGATGATAGAGATGGATGAGGGATCAAACAAAGTAGGCGAGATAGCGTTCGGCTTAAATGATTGTATAAAAGATGCCTCAAGAAATATATTATTTGATGAGAAGATCGGACGATCAATGCATTTAGCTATAGGTTCAAGTTACGAAGAGGCGTTAGGCAAGAATAAATCGGCGTTACATTGGGATTTAATAAAGGATATGAGAAAGGGCAGTAAAGTTTATATCGACGGCAAGATGATCTATAAAGACGGAAAATTTATTTAATGATTTTTACGGTTAAGATTTTGCACTTTAAGATTTAAGGTTTTATGGTTAAGGTTTTAATTGTTTAAGATTTTAACGGATTGGTTTTTGATTTAGATTGATTTTTAATAATGATTAATAAATAATATTCCTATCACGATAGTTTATCTAATATAGATTATTGTGATAGGTTTTTTATTATTTACCTATTAAGATTGATCGTAATTGCAAGCGATTGTACTACATTTATAACAAACATAAAAATAGTAAATTCCTTCTGCGTACTCATTCACATCTGCTGTATCAAGTTGTGCTTCAAAACACATAACTTCTCCACAATCTGGACAAGCTGGATAATGCAAATCCTTAATAGATGTAGCCATTCCTCCGATCTGTGTTCGTGTTATAATAGGAAATTGGTGTACTGTATAACTAGCTCTCCTCTCTTCATCACTTAATGATAAGTTAATCGCAAATAAACTCATTGTTTCATTATCTGCCTCATTATTTTCATCATCGTTACAACTAATCAATAACTCTGTTTGACTTTTTAAATAACCATCTAACTTATTACCACTATGCCAATATACATCATTACTATCTTGCTTTGTAAAGATAGTTTGATAACTAGAACAGTGTGAACAGGTGGCAAGTTTATAAACATCATCAAAACATAATACTAAACGTCTGCCACAAAAACCACATTTTTCATCAACCAGTTTCATAGGAGCTTTACTACTTGGTTTTGCATTAGTATCGCCTATAAAAGCTTGAGTATTATCTGAGTAGAGTTTCTTTATTTCCCCGTTTATATCTACACTCCAACCACCAACATAAACACCGTACTGAGTAGGGGTTATGTATAACTTTTTAGCCCAATTAGGTAAAGGTTCTTGACTACTCTCAGTAAAGAAATCTTTTACTTTTTCACAAGGGATATATGCAAGTGCAGAAAGTGCATGATTTACATTCAAATTTACAACATCTTTCGAATGAAATAAATTTATAATTTTTTCAGCTATATCTTCATTTGCTCGTATGTAAATCTCTGGATAATAAAAGATATTATTTGTGATTAAATAATCGTAAAGTTTTTGAGGTAGATACTCTCCGCAATTATAAGAGAACATCGCAAGATGAAGTAAAACATCTATATTTATGTTTCCATCTTCGCTAGCATTTGCGATTACTATATCAATTAAGAGATCAATTTCAAACTCTTTTAGCTTTTCATACTTTTTATAGATATTGCTATCTCTTGAATAAAGTTTTTGGTTATACAACTCTTCAATTGTCATATTATTTTTCCCCTTTAAAAAAAACTAAAATTTTAATCTCTCTAATACCTTAAGCGTTGAAACAGATTTATTTAACGTATAGTAATGTAATCCGTCAACACCGTTCTTGATTAAATTATTTGATTGCTCCACTGCGATGTCTATACCAATCTTTGCAGTCTCCTCATCACTTTTATCTGCAATTCTATCTATTACTTTTTGAGGGATAGATGTTGAGCACATATCTGTAAATCTAACGATCTGTTTATAATTTGTAATAGGCATGATACCTGCAACAATTGGCAGATTTATACCCTCTTGAGCTATTTTATCTCTAAACCTATAAAACATATCATTATCAAAAAATAACTGGGTTACAAGAAAATCTACTCCTGTATCAACTTTAATTTTAAGATTTTCGATATCTTTATCCATAGATACAGATTCAGGATGTTTTTCAGGATAACATGCACCACCTATACAAAATGCTTCTTCATCTTTATTTTTTATATATGTTACTAAATCTGATGCGTACTGAAACTTACGAGATTTAACTAGATCAACTTTATCAGCTGGAATGTCGCCTCTAAGTGCTAAAATATTCTCAATATTGTTATCTTTAAGTTCTGATAAAATATTATCAACAGTATCGTTATCGAAGCCGACGCAAGTTAAGTGCATCATTACAGATGTGTCTAAATGTTTCGTAACTTCTATTGCGTACTCTAAACTTTTATCACTTGTTGTGCCTAATGCACCAAATGTTACTGAAGCGTAATCTGGGTTCATACCCTTTAAGCTATCCATCGTTTCATAGAGTATATTTTCATTTTCAGGAGATTTAGGAGGAAAAAACTCAAACGATATAGCAGGATGTTTAATTTTTAATTTGTCTTTAATTTTCATAATGATATGATGATATACAAACTCTCTATTGACTGCAAGTATAAAATTAATATAGAATACAGATTGTGTGCATATTACGTTCTTTATACATTACGATAAGAGGGATTTAAACTGTGAAATTGCTTTATAAGAGGTTACTGTTACTATTTATTGTGCTGATACTCTTTATAAATATTTCAGCAGCATTTATGAGTTTAAATCCGAGACAATTGATAACTTTTGCGTTCTATGATACAAGAGCTATTGCTTTATATTATAGAGTTAAAAATATCGTTTTTGAATCAGGACTATATCCTCAAGGTACTGAAGCAGAAGATTTAGCTACAATAGCAGATGATGCTGCATCTGAGTATGGAGTAGATAAAACATTACTCTACACATTGATCGATGTAGATGGAAAATACTCAATCTCTGTAACAGGGGGAATGGGGTATACAAAAATTACTCCAACAGCTTTTATAGAAAGTGGTTACAGTGATCCGTTTGTATCTAAAGATAATATTTTTGCAGCAGCAAAACAGTTAGCCAAGTTTAAAGATAAAGATATGCACGATGCTGATCTGATAAGAGAGTTCTTAACGTGTGGATTAAATTTTGACAACGTTCTAACATTTGCTCCATCAGCAAACGCAGTAATTTTATTTCATACAGAAAAATATAATGATCTATTAAGAAAAGGTAACGGAGCAAGTAAACTTAAAATATTCTAAAACATAATATATGTCGTATTAATCTAATAGAAGGGTAATTATGTAGTGTTGGTTAAGTTTAATAGAGAGTATAAATCACATTAATTTAATTAAAGAGCAATCAATTATGTTAGATAATTATAATGAAATCATCGCAATACCATCTGAGTTTGAAGTTAAAAAGATATTCGGTAATGTATCTATAAAAGTTGAAAACGGTCTAAAATATGCTTTATATAGAGATCATCTAATATTATTGACTGGCGTATCGAAAATATCAACTACATATAATTTAACAAAATTTTTATCAAACAACAGTAATATTAAGAAGATATATCTTCTAGGTATAGCTGGTGCTTATGAGGGTAGTGAGTTAAACATATCGGATATTATTTCTGTTCAAAAAGATTATTTGATTGATGAGGCAACGATTGTTCAAACAGATAATTTAGATATTAAACTTACAACGATGTATGAGAAGGGTATTGATATTATTGATAATAATTTCGCTGAATTTAAGATCGTTGAGAGTATGAAGGTTGTAAATTCTAACACTGTATCCTTAATTCAAACAGATGAGAGTATATGTAATGCGTATAGAGATAAATACGGTGCGTCTATTGAAAATATGGAAGGGGCTGCATTTGGATATATAGCATCGCAGTTTAATATTGATACTTATCAGATACGATCGATCTCTAATTTTTGTGGATTAAAGTTTAATAGTAGTTGGGATGTGAAAGGTGCTTGTGCAAAGCTTAAAGAGTTTATAGATGGTATGATTGATGATACTAGTGAACTATAATAATGGCTTATAATATGAACAAAAATAGATTAATAAAATTAATGTTTATAATTATTGTAACGTTGCAGGTTTTAGGTTGCAGTAGCGATAAAAACGATGTTTTACAACCTGATGGAAATAGAAATCAACGATACATATCTGTACGTTATCTCAAGTTTTCAAGTAGCGGTATAGTTTTTGAGACGCAAACACTGGGCTCTAAAACGGTTAAATCGTTCTCTGTTTCAAATCATGAAAGAAATTATCCGATAAAATTTTCAATCGGTAACATTCCTAATAATATTACTTTGCTAGACACATCAACTTGTTCAAAAAATAATGCGACTGTGTTTCCTGGTGAGGATTGCGTATACTCTATTTTATTATCTAATAATGAATTAGGGGAACAGTTTGATAATATAACTTTTTACGATAATTATTCTGAGGTATATTTAAATGTATCATCTAATGTTACGCGAGGTGCTGAAAGATCTAGTGATACTAAAGCGAACGATGAAGTTCGCAAAACTTCGACTGAAGGTGTTGATACGAAGACTACTGGTAATCAAAATATTGAACTTGCAAATGGTAATATTGAGGGCGTAGCATCTGCAAGCTTTCCATTAACAATTGATAAAGAGTATCATTCATTTGGCAGTGCTGATAGGATATCTAAAGATGTATCAGCTAATTTTGTTATAAGTAATCGTTCATCGAGTGAAGTTAATTTTGATATTTCATCACTCTCATCTGGTGGGTATGTTATTCATCCTATATCTACATGTACAGTTGGTACAAATAAGTTATCTGCTTTCCAAAGCTGTTTTATAAATATAGTTTTTTCTCCAACCTCATCAACTATTTATAACGATATCTTTCATGTATCGTATGCAGGGGAGAAAATATCTGTAAGTTTAACTGGAGTTGGAGCAAGAAGATATACAGATATAAATTCACTTCAATTATCAGATGATGTTATAGATTACGGAGCTGTTGTTGATGGTGAGCATAGAACTTACAGCGTAACGGTTAAAAATAAATCTAACAACTCATTTATGAGGTTCTCATTATCTGATATTAAGAATGGGTTTTCATATCTTCCGTCGTCAACTTGTGGTATATATTTTACAACTTTACCACCTAGTCAGTCGTGTGATTTATATGTGAGATACACATCATCATCTAACGGTGGATCTGTTAATATATGGATTAATAATCTTTTTAAAGAGATTAAGTTTCTATCTAGCTCTATCGATGAAGATATCTTATCAATAGATCAATCTGTAGTTGATTTTGATAATATTCTTGTAAATAGTGTAAATAGTAATATATTTACATTAAATAATATTTCTAATTTAGATCAGTCTCTTAATATTACAAGTTCAGATGATATAACAATTATTAATCCACCTACAACGGTAGTCGCTGGTAGCAGTACAGATATTCATTTTTCATTACAACCAGCAGTTATAAATAGAGATTATAAAAGTAGTATCAAGATAGATGTCGTCGATGGTTTAAGTTATGTGTTACCTATTAAAGCAGAGGTTGTGAATGATAGCGATATTGATGTAACACAGTTTTTATCATCGTCGTCAATAGGTGAAAAAGTATATATATATGATGATAGTATGCTTGTTTACAATCCATTAATAGATAATGTATCTAACCAGTTACACAGTTATAACTTATCATCATCAACATGGAGCAATATTGAAAATACTGGAGATGTACAAGGTTATGGTAGAGATGCAGAGTTGATATTTTTTAACGATGCGTACTATATGTTTGGTGGAGAGAATAAGGTGGGAGATCTATCTGATAATCTATCTTATTTTGATACTGTTAATAAACAATGGCATAATATTGTAATTAATGGTACAAATATAAAACCTTCTGCAAGAAAAGGGTATAAAGGTGCTGTTGTAAAAGATAGCTTATATATTGCAGGTGGAGTGGATAGTAGTGATAATCAGTTAGGAGATATATGGAGTTACGATCTTAATAGAGAGAGTAGTGGATTTCGTAAATTAAATATAGAGCCATTGTTTACTCCTGCTGAAATAAATGATAACAGTACAATATTGCTTTCAGATAATAATAGTATATATATAGTAGTTGCAAATAAGATTTATTCTTATAGAATAGATAGTGATTTAAACTGGGAAGAAAAGTATAGTATAGTCGGTGCAGATGTTTTAGAAAATATAGATATAATTATTCATGATAAAGTGTTATATTTGACGGGAAGTAAAACGGGTAATGATAAATTATTTCTAATAAAGTTAGATATGATTACAGGACAAACGGTAGAAATTGAGACAAATATCTCTATTAATGGTAGTTTTAAATCTGTGCTACAATCAAATAATGATGGTTTGATTTATCTTTTTTTAATGTTTGACGATAAAGTAAATTATAAGTTGTATTATTTAAATGATGTAGGTAGTATATTTGTTGAAATAGATACACAAATCTATCCATACATTGATGAGATAGATGGCTCAGTTTTATATAAAGATTATGTGTATTCTTTAAGTTCAGATAATAAACTATACAGTTATAATCTTAATTCAAAACGATTTAAGTATAAAAGTTTGATGAGTTGTGCTAATATCTCAACTATTATTACACCTCATATTGTTTCTGATAGTAATAGTAATAAGCTATATATTATAGATGGCTCTAGTAATATGTGTGAATATGATGTAGAGTTAGATATATGGAAAGAGAGTACTATAGGAGTTGCAGTTGGAGTTAAAGATAATTTTTCTGTAGCTATGCACGATAATCATTTATGGCTGTACGGTGGACTTAATGAAAGTGATGTAGTTAGTGATAAGTTATGGAAATATAATATTAATGCAAGTTTAGGTTGGGTAGAGGTTACAAAGTCGCCAAGTAACGCTTATTCAAATTATGGTGTTTACGATCATAAGATGGTGGCATACGGGGATAAATTATATATAGCTGGCGGGAAGTCGAATATATTAGGAAGTAAAAATAACTCTATATTTAAAATAGATTTATCAGAAAATGTAGTAAGTATGGAGACAGCTTCAATACTTGATACAGAGAAACAGCTTTCAGATAGTTTCGGTATAGCTCTATATAAGGACGGTTTTGTATTACTTGGTTTGAATGGTATGGAAAATAATGTTCTTTATTATGATGTAATTGGTAGCTCATTTACATTATATAGCTCTCTAGGTGGCGATTATTTTGATAAGGAGTATGTATCAAAGGTTATATCTTTTGGTTCATCGCTTTATATACAAAATAATAAATACACAAGGGTGAGTAAGATTATTTTACAGTAAGTAGATATTTATTTAATTCAGGTAGTTGGTATGAGTATTATTTTTATTTAGTAGTCGTTATGATAAAAAAGGTATGTTTTCTTGGAGGAAAATGTTCTATGTTTAAATTGTTTGCAAACTTTAAAGTTAAGACGTTATCGAAAGTAGTTATAGTGTTAATGGTAGTTTATGTCGCAGCATCAAGTTCTGTGATGATGTTAATCAAGAAGTCGAGTGGGGATCTGTACGATCAGGCTCTTGAGAACAATAAAATATTGGTATTGGCTTTTGAGGTGTATGGATTAACAATATCTTCTTCTACATACCTTAGAACGTATCTTATGAATGATGATCAAGCATCTTATGATCAATATTTAGCTTTAAATCAAGGCGAAAATATGTTTGATGGAAGTATTGAGCAATTTAAGACGTTGCATGTTGAGGATGCTGTTCTGACATTTCTATACAGTGCTAAAGATTTAGAAAGTCGTAATGTTCTTATTGAAGAAGAGATGTTAAAGCGTTATCATGCAGGAGATAAAGCTGGTGCGAGAGAATTATATTTTGGTAATGAATATACTGCTGGCATAGCAACAATCTTAGAGAGAATATTTGATTTTGAAGAAGCAGTAATACAGAACAATGAAAAAATTATGGAAGATGCGAATAGTTTCTTAAATAACCTGATTAGTACTTCAACTATAGTGTTGTTCTTATTTATTATAGTGTTCTTTGGAATTATCCTGATCTTACTACGTTTAATTACTAGTGCCTTAGATCGCATGGGTTCATTATTCAAGAAGTTGGCAGCAGGCGATTTAACAGATCGTGTTCCAAGTGTAGTTTCAGAAAATGAAATATATAAGACATATAATTTAATAAACACTTTTGTTGTGAATGTATCTGGAACATTAAAAGAGGTTTCATTGTCAACTGATGAAGTAGCCTCAGGTAATAATGAGCTTGCTGTAACAACAGAGGAGTTATCAACAACATTTAACTCTCAGTCAGAGCAGGTAACAACTGCTGCTGCTGATATGGAAACAATTAGTGATAAACTAAGAAACGTTGTAGATATGTTACAATCGAACTCAGATGTAATGGATACAACTGTTAGTAGTACAGAGAAAGGACAGTCAAGATTATCTGTTGTTAAAAGTGCTATGCAAAATATCAATCAACAAACTGATTCATTATCAGGTACGATTACTAAATTATCAGATTCATCAGCAGAGATCGGAAATATTATTACAGTTATCAATGATATCGCAGATCAAACCAATCTATTAGCATTAAACGCTGCGATCGAGGCTGCACGAGCAGGTGAAGCTGGTAGAGGCTTTGCAGTTGTTGCAGATGAAGTTCGTAAGTTAGCAGAGCGTACTCAGAAAGCAACAAGCGAGATAGAGCAGATTATATCTACATTACAGAACGACTCAGAGATCGCATCAACAGAGATGAAGAAAGCATCAACAACTGTATTAGATGGTGTAGCATCGATAGAAGAGACTGAGGAAGCGTTCGATGAAATATTTGGTGGAGTAAATCAGATATCAGAAACAACTGCATCGATCAATGTTGAAGTTTCTCAAAACTACGATCTTATTCGCAGTATTTCAGAGTCAACTCAGATGGTTGCAGCAGGTATTGAAGAATCAACTTCAGCTGTGGCAGAGTTTACTTCAACGGTTGGACATTTACAAAAACGTGTTGAAATGTTAAAAAGCAAACTATCATTTTTCACTATTAGTGACGAGCTAGAAAAAATAGGATAGTATAAGATTATAGTATGTATTTATATTCATTCTCAACAGGTGGATATAAATACGATACTAAGTTCTGTTGAGAAGAATATTAACAGACAAGAGAAAGTTGGTTTGTATCAAGATAAAAAGTGTCTTTATCCGTCAGCGTGCAAGTAGTGGTGGTTAATTTTGTACATATTTTATTTTGGTAGTATTATAAAAATGTTTAAAGATTTTAGATAAGGTTATTATTAAGTTGTGTAGATATAGTATGTTTATGTACTATATATTATAATATATGTTTTTAAAAGTGAACGGTTACGGTTGATATTTATATTGATCTATCCGTTCATTTTTTTAATTTTTTAATATATGGTTCTTGCGAGGTTTTGAGATATTAAACATTTACTTTATAATTGATCGAAAAATCTTTTTAAGGTATAATAGATTATAAAATCTCTAAGATATTTTACTCTTTTTTATAAATGGATATAATTTATTTTTTCTTTTAGTTGATCGGAAAAGGGTATCAAATTCTTAGTAATAAATTATCTCTTATTTTGTATAGTTATAGCACTTAATGGCAAAGCGATATTCTTTTCAAACAGTGGTGGAATAACCTTTCATTCACGCAATCCACCGTTCAAAGTTTCAAACGGTGTAATTGAGAGTCATGTTAATATTGATTTTAAATTTTTTATAAATACTTTTCCTAAAATAATATTAGCTTAGATCTGCAATATCTATTATAACAAATATGATTGATGAGCATATAAGAAGATATTTATTTTATTCTCATCATGATGTAATTGTTAGATTTTTGCATTGATATCTAATCTAAATAATCTTCGTAACAGTTGGCAACAACTTCACAATCGCAGTAACCACCCATGTTTTTTAATTCATCAATAATATCGTTTAACTTTGCAGGTTGTATATTTTTAAGTAACCATTGTTCAGCATATTTTAATGTGTGATCGCATGGGAAGTTAGATAATTGATTGTCTATCCAATTGAACATTTCTTTGACATTAGTTTTATTTAGAATATATACAGGTTTATGTTTCTTTTTCCAACTATCTTTTAACAGTCTTTTTTGATCGTTCGTCATTTTATTTTCTCCATTGATCTAAAGGTTTCTGAACTAAAATAGTATACAATATTATAATATTATTACAATACAATAATGTTATCAATAGTATAGATAGAAAAAACAATTTATATTGACTATTTAATTAACAAAATGCAAGATATCAAATCGTGTATCAACATGGTAATAAAGGAGGTCAGTTATGGG